>JARIAA010000063.1 GCA_029264635.1 Psychrobacter sp.
CGACGCTCACCGCCTGAGACGCTCATCCCCAAAGACTTACGCACGTGCTCCAAATGAAATTCGCCAATTAACTTTTCAAGCTCTTGATGCCGCTCAGCAGTAGTTAGCCCTTTACGAGTTTGCAAAATAGCTAAGATATTATCTTCGATAGATAGCTTACGAAAAATAGAAGCTTCTTGCGGCAAATAACCAATGCCAGCACGGGCACGCTCATGCATAGCATATTTGGATAAGTCCATTTTACCTAAGGTGACACGGCCTTTATCCATATTGACCAAACCGACTACCATATAAAAGCTGGTTGTCTTACCCGCACCATTTGGCCCTAACAAGCCCACCACTTGTCCTTGCTCTACAGAGAACGACACATCTTTTACCACCCAGCGCTTGCCGTAACGCTTACCTAAGTTTTGCATCGTCAGACGCTCAACTATGGGGCTCGGAGTACCGCCTATTACAGATGCTTTTTGGTCAAAACTACTGTTATCACTCATATATTACTCATACTAAGGCAAATTTAAGCACTCATATAAACCAATGCACAGACTAACGTATACTGCTTTGATTGGTATTATTATTCGGTGGAAGTATCAACTCAACACGCTGACTATTACCAGCCGTTGCCTCAACGTCTCCAGCTTTTAGACTATAGCGGATAACATTTCCTGCAAAGCTTGCCCCATTTTGAACCAATTTTGCATTGCCTGTTAATGTAACGATACCGTTCATTGCATTGTAATCAATCTTATTGGCTTGACCTTTTGCTAGCCCTTTTTCTTGGGTGATGATTTGCTGCATGGTGGCTGGACTTCCCGTTGCCACTGCCGAATTGATACTACGCTGTTGGGATAAATTTACTGTAATATCAGCAGCGGTAAGCTTAAGCGTACCTTGAGTGATAATAACGTTACCTGAGTAGCTAGTGACCCCCGTACGCTCACTATAAGTCGCTTTATCGGCCAGCAATTTGATGGGCTGATTGGCATCTGATGGCAACGCATGGGCATACAGTGGCATAGTTAAGAGTACGACTGTGGGTAGTGTACGCAGCACATAGCGCATATGATTGCTAAAAGTAGCAGACGAAGAACTAAATTTCATAAGCAGTGACTCTTGTATAATTAGAAGGCAATGAGTAGCAGAACATTAACAGCAGTTTGGTAGTACAGACTAGGCTTAGCCAATTAAATAACGTCACATAATAAATATAACTAAGCGAAGCACTTATAAGCTATATATTATGAGAATTTTTAGTAGCCATTTTAACAACAATTTTGCAGGCTTTGAGGCTAATATGCTAGCTAAGTAAAGGCTAAAACAAAGCCTTATCTTGACGCTCAGCTGGCGTAAACGTTACCGCCACTTGTCCAAATTCATACTCGCCCGTTTCAAGATCAGCCTTCATACTTGACGCCTCAAAACGATTCATGCCTTGCTCAACTTTGACTGCTTCATCGCTGTAGACTTGTCTGGATTTGGTGTTGCCTTTAAGCGTCTGACCTGTAATTTTGATTGGTTCGATATCTGATTTATCGGCTTTTTCTTGGCTAACCAGTGTAAAACCACCCGATAAACGCAGCTCTCCTGTTTGTTGATTGATCGCAGCACTTCCTGCTTGAATCAGGTAGCGCTGCTCATCGGAGGGCTCCCAATTCATGGTAATACCTGACATCTCATCTTGATTGGTCACAGGATTGTGCGTTAGCGAATCGGCATTAAGCTCGTATTCGGTTTCACCTTGCTCGTTGGTTTGTACGGCTTTGATATCAGTTGCTTCATAATCCACTTCAGAGGCTTCTATCTTCACTGGAGGCTCTATTTTACCTTGGCGCTGAAAAAACCAGCCAGCAATACCTGCAATAATGAGCGCCAAAATGATGAGTACTCGAGTATTCACGACAAGATATCCTGCATCTGTGCCCCATCAAGCGTATAGTGGGCGATGAACTCTTGGTAATGCCCATGACCTTTTAAAATAAGATCACATACTTCCCGTACAGCGCCTGCGCCGCCTGCCCGTGTGGTGACCATATCACTACGATTGATAACCTCAGAGTGCGCATTGGGTACTGTCGCTGCAAAACCGGCTGTTTGCATGGCTTTGATATCAGGTAGATCATCACCCATATAAGCACAATCCTCAGCACGGATATTAAGTGCCGGATCTAAAGTAGCGAGTAGCTCTTTTAAAGCAATTAGCTTGTCGTCACGACCCTGAACTACATAATTAATGCCCATCTCATCTGCACGCTTATTGACCATAGGACTGCTACGACCCGTAATAATAGCCGTCAAAATACCATAACGTGCTAAAGACTTAATCCCAACACCATCTTGTACAGAGAAGGCTTTGGTCTCAATGCCATCGGTATTATAAATGATCTGTCCATTTGATAAAATACCGTCAACATCTAGGATCAGCATTTTAACTTGCCCCGCCTTCTTAATTAAATCTTGCATAATTTATCTCTTATAAAGTCTTTTTATTAAAATATAAGGCGTATCTGATGTAACTGAAGCACTATGAAAAGCCGAGTGCTTATTTCACTCCTGCTTGTAGCAAATCATGCACGGTAATAATAGCTTCTAAATGCCCTTCTTCATCTATTACTAATAACTGGCTGATAGCGTTCTCGTTCATTACGCTAAGCGCATCTGATGCGCGCATTGCTTTGCTTACTTTACGAGGATTGGTGCTCATCACCTCATGCATAGGAGTAGCAAGATCGATCCCTCTTTCTAAACCACGACGTAAATCACCATCCGTAAAGACACCGACGACTTTTTGTTCATTATCTGTGACTACTGTCATCCCCAAGCGACCAGCAGACATAATAAACAAGGCATCTTGTAAGGGTGCTTTTTGATTGATGAGAGGCAGGTTATTTACATTGCTGTGCATCAAGTCCTCCACTCGCGTCAATAATTGGCGACCAAGCGCGCCAGCTGGATGGGATAAGGCAAAATCTTCTGAGGTAAAATTACGAGCATGCACTAAAGCAACTGCTAACGCGTCTCCTAATGCTAAAGTGGCCGTCGTACTAGAAGTAGGCGCCAGATTAAGCGGGCAAGCTTCTTGCGATTTACCAAGGGTAAGTACAATATCAGCAGCCATCGGTAACATGCCACGCTTGTCACGGCTGATACTAATGAGTGGAATACCTAAACGCTTGACCACTGGCAATAGTGTCTTAATCTCGTCAGATTCGCCAGAGTTAGAAATGGCTAGTAGTACATCCCCTTTCACCAGCATCCCAAGATCGCCATGACCTGCCTCACCTGGATGCATAAAAAAGGCGGGTGTGCCTGTCGAGGCAAACGTCGCCGCTATTTTGCGTCCAATCAATCCTGACTTACCCATCCCTGTGACAACGACCCGACCTTTACAGGCTAAAATAACGTCGCAGGCTTGTGCAAACCTATCATCTATTTGTTCAGTTAGTAATGCCAATGCTGCCATCTCAGTGTTGATGGCGTCAATTGCGGTCGTTATAAATTTGGTATGGGTGATGTCTTTTGTACAGTTACTCATGGTTTAACTCGTTACTTATCATTGATCAATATCCTATCTTACTATACTAAGAGTAATATTAATAATACAGCGTTAAATGGGATAACATAGCGCTGTGATGATAGCAGCATGATGATACGCTATGCTACAGTTTATAAAATACAAAACGGTTTTATACAAAAAAACCCACTAAATAGCAGGTCTTTTTTATTAGCAAAGATATTAATGATGCGTATTGACAGCAAGTATTAATTGTTGTCGTCGTTATCAAAGTCACGGTCTTGCTTATCATCAAAGTCGGTGTTTTCATTTGGGGACTCAAACCCACGATCTTGACCAAAACCACCGCGCTCAAAACCACGATCTTGACCTTGACCTAAACCGCCACGCTCAAACCCGCGATCTTGTCCTTGACCAAAACCGCCGCGGTTAAAGCCACTACGGTTAGAGGCAAAGCCGCGCTCTTCAAAGCCATTACCTGCTGGCATGTTACTACCACGCTCAAAACCACTTGTACTAGCGCCTGAATAGCCAGCCGTGCCTTGTGTCTGCATACTGCCTGTAGTAGCTGTAGTCGTGCCACGTGGATTTCGCGCAGGAACAACGGTTGAGATAGCATGTTTATATACCATCTGACTGACCGTATTCTTAAGTAAAACAACGTATTGATCAAATGATTCAATCTGGCCTTGCAATTTAATGCCATTAACTAAAAAAATAGACACAGGAATGCGATCTTTGCGCAGTGAGTTTAAGAACGGATCTTGTAATGTTTGTCCTTTTGACATAAAGCTCTCCTAAATATTATATAGTTATATTGTGAGTGCTTATTTAATTATAATCGTTAGAGGAAGACACAATAGTAAGTTTTACTAATAAAATGTATCTAAATAAGCACCAATTTTTTTAAGTCATTCTACTGTATACTAAATAGCACACTATTGTAAGTAACTATCTAAACCACTCTATCCTTGACGAGTTTTATCATATAAGCTCATTTGATGACAGTAATCAGCAAAACCCACTTATGACTGATAGATTAGCAAATTATAACAGCTATATTGTCTGTACTTTGAAACTTATTGTGATTTATTTTTCTCATTATTATTAATGTATTGTATGCTTTTTTTATTGTTATTCGCTTTATTATTCAGTCGTCTCCTCTCGTGTTTAACCTTATTAATGATTAGCCTTAGTTGATAATTCATATAAATACTTATGGGCTTGTGCCATAGTGTCAAAAGACGACATTGTTATTTGTCTGGATGGACTTTTTGCTGACAACCCAGTATTTGATAGCGGCAATTGTTGTAGTTTACGTAGCCAAGTATATTGACGTTTTGCCAGCTGCCTGGTGGCATATAGTGCCTTATTTTGCATTTGTTGACAAGCAAGTGATTCAGCCTCTCTATCAACTTTCGTTGATTTGTTTGGCCATCTACTTTTATCAATTTGTTGCCTCTCTTTAATTGTAAACCCTGTCAAGTCGCCAAAAGCATCTTCAAATTGCCTTTCATCTAAATGTGATTGTCCAAAAATTGGATGTCTAATATGTACCAAGTATTCTAATACCTGTCGGTAACCAACGCAGCGCATAGAAGGTAAGTTGGGTGTCAGTGGATACTGGGCCAGCAAACTGACGACTTCAGCGACCAGCCCTTGTGCCCACATATTATCTAAGCGCTGCTCAATACGTTCGTGAAGCCATGAACGATCTGGCAATACTGCTAGTGTATGCCACTGCTGATTAGGATTATGAGCCAGCGCTTGCTTGGGCTTGCGTTGCCAATCGCTAAGTGTGATATCCGTTTGTAGATATACTTCAATAGCACGAGTAATACGCTGGGTGTCTGTCGCATGAAGACGCTGATGACTTATGGGATCAATGTTACCAAGATAGCGGTATAGTGCATAAATACCCTCTTCTTGTCGCCACTGCGCCACACGCGTGCGAACACTATCATCGCTATCGGGCACTGGAGACAACCCATCAAGTAGTGCCATGTAATACATCATGGTCCCCCCCACTAGCAAGGGTATCTTACCATTCTCATGACAGCTATCAATGAGGCGTGCAACATCGTTCACGAATTCAGCAACGCTATAGCTTTGCATGGGATCAATAATATCAACCAGATGATGCGGATAACGCGCAAGCTCAGCAGTCGTTGGTTTTGCCGTTCCGATATTCATATCACGATAGATGAGCGCTGAGTCTACTGAGATTAGCTCATAATGACCAGTATCGTACAGCTCATAAGCAAGCGCCGTCTTACCACTCGCCGTTGGAGCCATCAAGCAAACGACGCTATTATCCGCTAAGCTGGAACTTAGGGTATCAGATAAGCCATCAAACGACTGTCGCATAAGATTGCCTTTATTAATCCTATTGTAAATATTTAGAGGGATAACTAACTAAGATTATGTTTGGGTACAGACGTCAGCATCACTGCTACTAACCGTTTGCTGTCTATGACTTCAATCGCATGCTTAGCCAGAAGTGCCTTGATATCTGCTATAAATATTGTGAAATCTTGCGCAGACATTTGTCTGCCTACGATAGTAAGCTGCTGATTGATGTCCGCAGCACTATCTATCGTACTTCCTTTGTTTAATATCGTATCGCTAAATATAGACGAGTCAAATAATAGACGAACTCTTGAGCGCCAATCTGCAACACTAATCAGCAGACACTCGCCTTGATGATAAAATAACAACCAAGGCAGCGGTTTATCAGCAATGTCTGTAGTATAAGAAGATTGATCGGCCAAACCATCCAAGCTCGTGACAACCTCTAAGCAAATTGGTAAAATCTCGATCGCCATTGCTGAGCTATTTAAAGCGTTAACTGTATTAGTTGAGGCTGCGCTTAGATTATCGTGACTTAAATTTGCACGCTCCTTGACATAAGGCTCGGCTGATCTTTGCAAAAATTGTTTGCTCGATGAGAACTCATACGCATGCTTAGGAGTTTGTACTTGGCGGCTTTGCGTCCCGTCAATTGTAGATGATGCTTTCGATAATGACGAATCAAATACGGTACTGGTAGAGGTGTTATTGTCTATTCCCTGCCTATCCCCATTGGCAGTTATCACTGTTTTTGTAGCATCAGAGGTCGGCGCTGTACTGACTGTTTTAAGCATTAAACGAATCGTATGGCTCAGATGCGCCATAATATTATTTAGTGGGCTAATCTTGATACGTTGTTTCGATGGATGCACATTGATATTGAGCCACTCGGTTGGCAAATCAAAATAAAGAGCATAACTGATACCCTCCAACTTAGCATGGTGCGCAAGTTGACGCAGCTGGTTTGCGATTAAAGCCTCTTTTACCAATCTACCATTCACATAAATCAACTTTAGCAACCCTTCTTGCCTACTGTGCACAGGCCACAGCCAACCATTAATACCTGCTTGATAACCAAACCCTTGACTATCAAAAGCTGCTACAGATTGCTGCATCAAACTAGAAAGATCGATCGATACTTCGAGCGCGTTTTTGCTTAATAACATCCCAGTCGCTTGCTCAAGGCGTGACAATGGCAGACGATTTGGGTTATCGCGACTATTGATCTCGGCACTTGCCGATAATGACAGCCGCTTTTTACTATCGTGAAAAAGCTCAAGCGTCACGTCGGCTCGCGCTAACGCCACTTCACGAACCATCGTTTCAATATGATTAAACTCAGTCGCCACAGACTTTAAATTACCGCGGCGCGCTGGCACATTGAAGTACAAATCTTTAACCGTAATCGTCGTACCGCGATTATGTACGACAGGGGTTAGCCTTGGTGTATCACCCAATATACCAGCAACCTGCAGCTGACGACCGATGCCACTATCATCATGACTACTGGTCAGGGTCAAACGAGAGACTGCCGCCATTGCTGCTAGAGCTTCACCGCGAAAACCGAGAGTCGTGATGCCGTGCAAATGAGCCACATCTGCCACTTTACTGGTCGCATGACGAGTAACCGCCATAACCATGTCATCTGGATGAATACCGATGCCATTATCCACCACCTCAATCATACTCATGCCACCTTGAGTAACGCGTATCTCAATATGGGTAGCATCAGCATCAATCGCATTCTCAAGTAACTCTTTGACCACAGCGGCTGGACGCGTGACAACCTCGCCTGCTGCTAATTGATTAATTAAGAGCGGTGATAGTTTTTTGATACGGGTACTGGCGTGATTATCTGGCATAAATGAATGTCACATAGGATAAATGGCAGGCGTACTTTTAGACAGTTAAAATTTTAGCCCTAACAAATCTAGCCCTTGGGCTTGTCCGACCTTTGATAAGCGTATCTCAATATGGCGTGATTCATCAGGGTTTTGGCTTATATCAATAAATAGTGTCGGCGGTGGTAGATAATCATCAGCCCGACTTGCCCATTCGATAATAATGAGCGCATCTGGTTCATCTAAATACTCATCAAAGCCTATAAAAGACAGCTCTTCTGGATCTTGCAGACGATATAAATCTACGTGATAAACAGGCCTAGTACTACCATCTTTTTGCTCGATACCATAAGGTTCAACCAAGGTATAGGTTGGGCTTTTTACTGCGCCATTGTGCCCAAGCGCTTGCAACCAATAGCGTGTCAGCGTGGTTTTACCTGCTCCCAAATCGCCCGCGAGCCAGACACTACCTACTAGTGGCAATTTTGCTAACTGCGCGGCCAAGCGCTGAGTATCCTCTTCAGAATGCAGTGTGAATACTTGCACATCCTTATTGTTTTTAGACATGAGACGGTACCTGCATGGTTACGACTGGATTAACAAAGCGCTCACCGCAAATTAACTTGGCATACAGCTCAGGATCCTGCCACTCTGCACAAACTTGCTCGCTAAACTCAAACTCTTCTAACACCAGCTTACCCATTTGATCATTATCCACATCATGAGCGAAACATTGCGCATAACCTGTTGCGGTCTCATGGGCAATCACCGAATAAACGCTGACATCAGCTTCGCCATTTTGCATTTGGGTTTGCTTCAATATTTTTTGTGCCCAAAAAAAGATAACGCGTGAAAACTGCTCTGCTGAGGGCGATACTGGCAAGCTTATCCAGCGCGCGCTGAATTTTTTGCAAGCGGCAATATATTCGGAATCGTCTTTATTCCAAAAGCAAATCGCATGATCAAAGCTATCAATAATGTCTTTAATCGACGACTTTAGGAGACCAAAATCATAGACCATTTGTCCATGATCTAAACGGGTGGCCTCAAGGATCAGCTCAATCTGATAACTGTGACCATGGATAGAATGTTTGCAGCGCTCAGAGCTACAATTACGCACAACATGAGCATTTTCAAATTTAAACAGTTTACGAATACGCATAGTAATTAACCAAAACAGTAAGCTTCATTGTGCTAAACATGAAAATTATAAAGGTTTGCCGCGACGACGCATCGGCTTGTGGCTCATTATAACAAATCGTGATGACTGCGTAAGTAAGCACTTGCTAACAGCAATATTGGCTAAATAAATACTATTTTAAGATAGATTAAATCCAATCGTAGGTGAATTGTGCTGACGCTATCTATTGTGGCACCTTAAGCCTATACTCATTGTAGTACGCACTATTTGCATCATCAGCATTATCCTAACCTTTAAGCTTGTTTATTTTGGCTTTAAAGGTATTACGGCTTATCTCAAGAGGAAAACACCATGAGTAAAGGTCAAGATAGTAAGAAGAATGTGAAGAAGAAACCCCTATTAACGGCAAAAGAGAAAAAAGCCGCTAAACAATCTAAAAAAGATGACAACGGCAGTATCTTAGGTAAACATTAATATCGAGTACATCACTAGGCTAATTGAAGCCATATCATTCTGAGAGATACTATATGAAGCTATGCCTATCGAACCTAATGGTTTGATAGGCATTTTTTATACAAAGCACTTTTTTTATCGTAGCGACTGCTTTTATGCTAGGAACTTCTCTCATACTAACTACTGATATGAAGCTAAGTACTACGCGGCGCAAACATAATAATTGCCATGCCTAATAGCGCAACGATAGAACCCAATATATCCCACGTGGTTGGTCTAATACCGTTCACTGTCCACAGCCAAATAATAGCCATCGAAATATAAACACCGCCGTAAGCGGCATAAACTCGACCAGCTGCGGTAGGATGTAAGGACAGTAGCCAGACGAAAGCCATCAAACTTAAGGCGCCAGGAACAAGAAGCCAAATCGACTTACCTTCTCGCAGCCATAAATAAGGCAAATAGCAGCCTGCTATCTCTGCTAATGCGGTCAGCGCAAACAGTCCGACGGTTTTTAATTCAGTCAAACCAACCACTCCTAAACAGTGATAAATCCTGTCATATATTGCACAGCATTACCAGAAATCAGTACCCTATCGCCTACGACGACACAGTCTAAAATACCGCCTCGTTTTGATGCTTGATAAGCAATCAATTCATTTTTACCCAAATGCTCCG
>JARIAA010000084.1 GCA_029264635.1 Psychrobacter sp.
AAGAACTTTTCGCCATCGCCATGAATGATTAAAGCATAAACGTCGTCATTGGCATTCAGGTCGGTAACCAATTGCTTGAGCGCGGGCAGACTGTCCATCGTCCACGTATGCGCTGGCGGGTTATTTAATGTCACAGTAGCTGTATGATCATCAATTGACAGCTTGAGATTGGTATAATCCGTCATAAATAATCCTTTATTTGATCTGAATTTGGTACGACTTATTGGTTAGGCGCTATATAAAAAAGCCATAGAAAATCATAGAGCACTTAAAGTATTGTCATAAAATAGTTGCGTACTATGATTAACGCAATTGACTCAGCGCCTCATCTTGCATAAGCTGACGCGAGACAATCACTCGCATAATCTCGTTAGTCCCTTCTAAAATCTGATGGACACGCAAGTCTCGTACATGGCGCTCAAGCGGGTATTCATTTAGATAACCATAACCACCATGGAGTTGTAGAGCTTCATTGGCAACATCGAAACAAAGATCCGTGGAGAGACGCTTTGCCATCGCACAGTAGGTAGATGCTTGCCCATCGTTGTTATCGACTTTATTAGCTGC
The DNA here is from genome assembly GCA_029264635.1 of Psychrobacter sp. GTDB lineage: Bacteria > Pseudomonadota > Gammaproteobacteria > Pseudomonadales > Moraxellaceae > Psychrobacter. Next base: position 568 of record JARIAA010000084.1, read on the forward strand.
TAAATACAGCATCTGCCGTGCGGTAATCGTCTGGGTGAGCATGTCAGCAAGCTTAAACTGTACGGACTGTAAGCTGGCAATCGGGCTACCAAACTGGCTACGCTCTTGCACGTAATTGGTCGCGGTCTCAAGTGCTGACTGCGCTGTCCCAACTGCACAGATACCGATGTTAATACGGCCGCCATCTAAACCTTTCATCGCAATACGAAAACCCTGACCTTCCTCGCCAATTAAATTTTCTACGGGAACTTTGACGTCTTTAAAGCTAATAGCACGCGTTGGCTGTGCTTTCCAGCCCATTTTGTGCTCATTTTTCCCATATTCGATACCGACACTGTCGGCTTCTACTACAAATGCTGAAACCCCTTTTGGTCCTGCATCGCCTGTTCGTGCCATGACCACCAACACATCGGTCGATCCTGCGCCTGAGATAAAGGTTTTTTCACCATTCAGTACGTAATAGCTGCCTTGCTTGTCGGCTTTGGTGCGCAGTGAGGCTGCATCAGAGCCAGCATTAGGTTCAGTGAGACAGTAACTACCAAGCCACTTACCACTCACCATATTAGGCAGATATTTTTGGCATAACGCATCGCTACCATACTCGCCGATCATCCATGCTGCCATATTATGAATGCTCATATAGGCGGCAACTGAGGTATCACCCCATGCCAGCTCTTCGAACACCATGGCAGAGTCTAAGCGCGGTAGCCCCAAGCCGTCATAATCTGGATTGGTATACAATCCTAAAAAGCCAAGCTCGCCTGATTTTTTAATGACATCAATGGGGAAGTGAGAAGTACGATCCCATTCAGCCGCGTTCGGTTTGAGCTCTTTTTGGGCAAATTGCCGAGCAGTTTCGCGAAAGGCAACTTGGTCTTCGGTTAATGAAAAATCCATGAGATTATCCTTGTGCTTGCACAGCAAAAATGGTGTAGTAAACCATCAGTTCAATAGCGCTTATACAGTATAGCAGCGGCATAACGACATTCACAAAATTATGCTCTACTAGTAAAGCACATATTAAGTAAGATTAGCGCTATAACGCAAACATAGTGAATGAACGCTTAAATTGAAATAGTGGTATTGACCCCGCGACTTGCTTCATCATCAAACCAGCGCGCAGTCACCGTCTTCGTTTGAGTATAGAATTGTACTGCCTGCTTGCCATAAGGACCCAAATCGCCAAGCTTACTCGCACGTGATCCTGAGAATGAGAACATTGGTAGCGGTACAGGAATGGGCAAATTAATACCAATTTGTCCAACCAAGATATCTTGTTGGAATTTATGCGCAGCTGCGCCTGACTGGGTAAAGATCGCCGTACCATTACCATGCGGATTGGCATTGAGTATCTCTATTGCTTCATCTAAGCTACCAGCACGCATAATACATAATACCGGTCCAAAGATTTCTTGCTGATAAATTTGCATATCACTTGTGACGTTATCAAAGATAGTAGGCCCTACAAAATTACCTTTTTCATAGCCTGCAACCGTAATACCCCGACCATCAAGAATGAGACTGGCACCCTCTTCTACTCCTGTACCAATGAGATGCTCAACGCGAGCTTTTGCAGCAGGTGAGATTAGTGGACCTAAATCCTTGTCATTTTTACCTGCTGAGACGATCAAGCCTGTTGCCTTGGCTTTAATATCATCAATCCACTCACCTGCTGCGCCGACTAGTACCACAACTGACAACGCCATACAGCGCTGACCTGCCGCACCAAATGCCGCGCCTGCCAATTGATTGAGCGTCTGCTCTTTATTCGCATCAGGCAAAATCACTGCATGGTTTTTGGCACCCATCATGCACTGGGCACGCTTACCAGATCGACTAGCGCGCTCATAAACATGCTTACCAACAGCGGTAGAGCCAACAAACGAAACCGCTTTAATATCTGGATGATCACAAATGGCGTCAACGGTTGCTTTACCGCCATGCACCACGTTTAAAACGCCTTCAGGAACGCCAGCTTCGATTGCAAGCTCAACCAAACGCATGGTCACCATTGGATCTTGCTCAGAAGGCTTAAGAATAAATGTATTACCCGTGGCAATCGCCATTGGGAACATCCACAGTGGAATCATCGCTGGGAAGTTAAAGGGCGTGATGCCAGCACACACACCAAGTGGCTGCCAAATACTATAAGTATCAACGCCTGAGGCGACGTTTTCAACGAAATCACCGATTTGCAGGTTAGCAATACCTGCGGCATGCTCGACGACTTCTAAACCACGAAAGACATCACCGCGAGCATCAGCAATGGTTTTACCCTGCTCTGCGGTTAAGATTTCTGCCAGCTCATCCATATGGTCGCGTATCAATGCCTGATACTTTAAAAAGATACGAGCACGCGTCGTGATTGGTGTTTTGCGCCATGTCTGAAAAGCAGTTTGAGCAGCAGCGACGGCTTGATTGATTTCATCATCAGTGGTTTGCGGGACTTTAGCGATGACTTCTTGAGTGGCAGGATCAGTGATATCAATCCATTCATCAGTGTTTGATTTGACGAACTGACCGTTGATAAGTTGCTGAACGTGGTGCATGAGATATCCTTATCTTGTATTTGAGACTATCGATAATAAGCAGCGTCTTTATTCATTAAAAATGCCAAAAGGCACGGGTTACTATAAACTGTAATTTATTCAAAATGATTTATTTTGTATCGTTATTGACTATAACAATAAATCAATTTTAGGGTCAAGTGCTTTATTAAAATTTTGGTAACGTGAACTTGCCGCACAGAACCATAGCAACTTTTAACACACAAAAAAGCTCATGATCATTCATGAGCTCTCTAAATAATGTTGACTAATACTTTTAAAAAAGCGCGATTTGTATTATCAATAATCTCTCATTGACTGCTTAATCGCCTCAATTGCCGTTGGATTATCGAGCGTTGACATATCACCAGTTGGTTTGTCTTCTGCTAATGCCCGAATCGCTCGGCGTAGGATTTTACCAGAGCGCGTTTTTGGCAGTGCTGGCGGGAAATAAATCGCGGCTGGCCGTGCGATACAACCGAGGGATTTTACGACAGCGCCGATGATTTGCTGCTCAAGACGAAAACGATTTTCGGTGGTTGCTACTTGTGCCTGATCCCTTAGCACACAAAACGCAATCGGCAGCTCACCTTTGAGTTCATCGTGAATGCCCACGACCGCACATTCTGCCATCTCTGGATGGTTACTAATGGCCTCTTCAATCTCTTGGGTACCGATACGATGACCCGCTACATTAATCACATCATCGGTACGACCAAGAATATAGAAATAACCATCTTTATCAGTCACCGCATAGTCCGAGGTAGAATACTGTTTACCATCGAACAAACTAAAATAGCTGCTGATAAAACTCTCAT
>JARIAA010000009.1 GCA_029264635.1 Psychrobacter sp.
GAATTAATCGTCCGCGCCCTTGATGCCCTACTCGATTATCAAGACTATCCAGTAAAAGCTGCTGAAAACGGCAGTATGCGCCGCCGCACTTTAGGTGTTGGCGTCATTAACTATGCCTATTATCTTGCCAATCGATACCTATAAGAAAGACTTGGATGCCATCTGCCAAGAGCCGCTGCATTTAGATTGGGAAACGCTACGGTCTGAGATCACCACTCACGGCCTGCGCAACTCGACCCTAACCGCCTTGATGCCCTCTGAGACTTCTAGTCAGATTGCCAACGCGACTAATGGTATCGAGCCACCACGTGGTCTGGTGTCTATCAAAGCGTCAAAAGACGGTATCCTCAAGCAAGTGGTGCCTGAGATTGACAAGCTGCGTGGCCAATACGAGCTACTATGGCAAATGCCAAACAATGACGGTTACCTAAAGCTGGTCGCTATCATGCAAAAGTTCGTCGATCAAAGTATCTCTGCCAATACCAACTACGACCCCGTTCGTTATGAAGGTGGTCGTGTACCAATGAAGATATTGCTAAAAGATCTGCTAAACGCGTATAAGCTGGGCGTGAAAACTTTGTATTATCATAATACGCGTGATGGTGCGAACGATGCACAAGCGGATATGGAAGATGATTGTGCTGGCGGTGCATGTAAGATTTAAGTAAGCGATGAATGGCGGGTTTGGCTTTTGGGTTAAGCTCGCTATTTGTTTTTATTCACCTAATAAGCTAAATATTTATTGGGAAATACTATTGCATGTTTTTTTAACTAGAGAGGAATATATATGGATATTACAGATATCATTATGATATTTGCTGTTTTTCTCGGTCCTATATTTGCAGTACAAATTCAGAAGCATCTTGAAATTAAACGAGAATCTAGAAATCGAAAGCTATATATATTCCATACTTTAATGTCAACACGTGCTACAACTTTAAGCCAGAACCATGTAACTGCTTTGAATATGATTGATATAGATTTCTATAATAATAAAAAGGTAATAGATGCGTGGAGAATTTATTACGATCACTTAAACAGCCAATCATCAAACGAAAACATCATCGCTTGGAGCGAAAAATGTGTAGAATTATTAGTAGAGTTGCTCTATACCATGGCTCAATATCTTGAGTATGATTTTGATAAAGTTCAATTAAAAAGAGGTTGTTATCGACCTATGGGTCATGATGATATTGAATATGACCAGCGAAAAATACTGAAAGGATTGACTTCCATCTTAGATGGTGAGAATGCAATTCCTATAACCTTTAAAAGTGAATATAATTTAGATAAAACTTAAAAAGCACAAAACTTTAAATAACTCGTTGGTATTGTTTCTCGATACCAACCCACTTACAACTTTAAAATTCAAAACAAAAATTAAGACCTGATTTCCGTGCTAAAATTAGCCCTATATTTAGAGCATAATTTTAGTGGAGAAAGAATCATGCAACCGATATTTGCGACACAGACAGCCAGTATTTCAGAGTTAAAGACCAATCCTTCGGCACTGATTAAACAGTCAGATGGTGAATCCATTGCTATTTTAAACCACAATAAACCCGTGGCTTATTTGGTTTCTACAGATATGTATGAGCGCATGATGGAAGCGATGGACGATATGGCATTAAGCCAAACCGTTAGCGTCCGAATGAATGACGGGCAAGTTCCTGTAAAGGTAAGTTTGGATGACTTATAATCTTGAGTTTCATCCTCTCGCGTTAAAAGAATGGAAAAAGTTAGCGCCCAGTATTCAGCAGCAGTTTAAGAAAAAACTACAGCAGCGGCTAGCAAATCCGCGTGTACGTGCGTCAAAACTCTCAGGACATACGGACACCTACAAAATCAAACTACGCACAATCGGCTATCGTTTGGTGTATACCGTCAAAGATGATGTCGTCGTGGTGTATGTATTAGCAGTAGGCAAAAGAGAAAATAACAAAGTATATGAGGCGCTTGCGACTCGCCAGCCATAATTAAAACACAGAAAGAATAAAAATGACGGAGGTCATAGACGTGCAATATACCGCAATCATCAAAGACGGTGGTTTGTTTATCCCAAACGTATTTTCCGACCTAAACATTGGGAATGATGCTGGCTCGCACATCGTACAAGTAGAAATGGACATCGAAGACGTACGTCAGCAATTAAATGCAGCGTCAAAGACACAGACACTAAAGATGGACGCGCCAATACCAACCAAAAAACCAATGAAGAAATCGTCCAAAAAAGAAACACACAAAGCCGCAGACACAGAGTTAAGTACACTGCGTAAGAGCGCTATCGATGAGCTTGAAGGATTGGATGATAGTGAGCTTAGCGAGATATTTAAAGCGTATATGAATGATGGACAAGAAGCGACACAGATATCTTTAGAGAATTTATGATGTATTTTTGCTCATACGTTTAAACCCATATTTTTAAAAATAACCTTTCAAACTTTAGACTAACAACCGTAACACTGATAAAGGCAGTCCCATGACTTACTCAATTTTTTCCCAAACGCCAAACGATGCTATGAAAGAGCCGATGTTCTTTGGTCAGCCAGTCAATATTGCTCGCTATGACCAACAAAAACACCCCATCTTTGAGCAATTGATTGAAAAGCAGCTATCGTTCTTTTGGCGTCCAGAAGAAGTTGATGTATCAAAAGACCGTATCGACTACGGCAATTTGTCCTCGCACGAGCAGCATATTTTTATCAGCAATCTCAAATACCAGACCCTACTCGACTCAATCCAAGGTCGTAGCCCAAACGTCGTACTATTGCCACTGGTCTCGATCCCAGAGCTAGAGACGTGGATTGAGACGTGGTCGTTTTCAGAGACCATTCACTCGCGCAGTTATACTCATATCATTCGTAATATCGTCAATGACCCAGGCATCGTCTTTGATGACATTATGCAAAATGCGCACATTTTAGAGCGCGCATCCGACATTGCCAAATACTATGACGACTTGTATCGCAACTCCCAGCTCTATAGCTTATACGGTCCGGGTACGCACAATATCAACGGCGAGCAAGTGACCGTCGATTTAAAGTCACTCAAAAAACAGATGTATCTGTGTATCATGGCGGTCAACGTCTTAGAAGCGATTCGCTTTTATGTGTCGTTTGCGTGCTCGTTTGCCTTTGCTGAGCGTAAGCTGATGGAAGGCAATGCCAAGATTATTAAATTAATTGCCCGTGATGAGGCGCTGCATTTAACGGGTACGCAGCATATCCTCAATCTCATGCGCAATGGCAAAGATGATCCAGAGATGGTGGCTATTGCCAATGAGTGCTATGAGGATAGTATTGAGATATTTACCAAAGCGGCGCAGCAAGAAAAAGAATGGGCAGGTTATTTATTTAAAGATGGCTCAATGATTGGGCTAAATGAGCATATCCTTTGCCAATATATCGAATACATTACCAACTTGCGTATGGAAGCGGTTGGCTTGCCAGCGGCGTTTCCAAAATCTAAGTCAAACCCGATTCCTTGGATCAATACGTGGTTATCTTCTGATAATGTCCAAGTTGCCCCGCAAGAAACAGAAATCAGCTCATACTTAGTCGGTCAGATTGACTCAGATTTATCAAACAGTGATTTTGATGATTTTGAGTTATAAACAGGCGTTAATAAGATAGAGTAAACATGGCAGGATAAATGATGACATGGGTCATGACCAGCAAAAAGCAGTTCTATTTGCACGATGATGAGAGTCTGCTCGATGGGCTCCTGCGTACGGGCCACGATATTAACTATCAATGCCGCGAGGGCTACTGTGGTAGCTGCCGAGTAAAGAAAATCGCAAGCTCACACATAGTCGATTATCCGTTTGAGCCGCTAGCCATGATTGAGGAAGATGAGATCTTGCCTTGCTGTTGCCGCGTGCAAGGGGTCATTTATATCAATCATGAGACTGTTGGCGATAATATACTTGATGATTAACCTAAAAAGCGCGCGATCTCAGACGAGATTGCGCGCTTTTTTGTGCCTGTTTGTTTTGCAGGGAGCTTCCCTGAACTACTGAGTGGCCGTATCTTGTTCAAACAGCTTTAGTAGCTCTTCACGCATGCGATTGCGCTCAGCCTCCGACATGACTGGTGCTTCTGAATCATCATAATTTTGCTCATCACCCTGTCCTGCCATACCGCCCATTCTATCATCATGAAGAATTCTTGGCGCCTCTACCACTTCTTGGACAGGACGCTCCTCAAGCAATATCTTCACCTGCTTATTCTGTCCTTTACGCAACACTTGGGCATTTAGCTCTGTAGTTGGCGCTTTGCGCGCGACATATTGGATCAGTTTGTTTGCATCAGTCATCTCGACACCATCGATGGTTAGGATGACATCACCCACTTGTAAGCCACTCTTGGCAGCAGGGCCTTGAGGGACCACACTTAACACCTCTACGCCCGTTGAGGTTTCAAGGCGAGTAGGATCACGTAATTGTGATTGAATTTCGATACCTAGCCAGCCTCGACTGACTCTACCATCTTTGATGAGCGCATTCATCACCTGCTCAACGATGGCAGTGGGTATTGCAAAACCAATACCCATCGAGCCACCAGAGCGTGAAAAGATGACGGTATTAATACCAACCAATTCACCATGCGCATCGACTAAGGCGCCACCTGAGTTACCTGGATTGATCGCAGCGTCCGTTTGAATAAAATCTTCAAACTTATTGACCCCAAGCCCCGTTCGGCCAGTCGCTGAGATAATCCCTTGTGTAACTGTTTGCCCCACCCCAAATGGATTACCAATCGCTAACGCCAAATCACCAACGCGGCTAGGTTCTGCACGGAATCCTAACGGCGTAAGCCCCGTCATATCGACTTTGATAACGGCCAAGTCGCTATCAGGGTCCGTACCGATGACAGTGGCGCGGCTCTTACGGCCGTCGTTCAAGGCAACCGTAATCTCATCCGCTTTTTCAATCACATGCGCGTTGGTGACGATATAGCCATCCTCTGATACCACCACACCTGAGCCCAGGTTGGTTGGGCCTTGCCCTTGTGGTCCACCACCATGATATTCAAAAAAGCGGCGCAGCACAGGATCATCCATATAAGGATGCTCTGCCATTTTTTGTGTGGTATAGATATTGACAACCGACTGCGAGGCACGCGCCACCGCATTATGATAAGAAGAGATCGGCGCTGGTGTATCAGAGATGGGTGCGGACGCTTCTTGTTCAGCCGTTGTCGTTCTTGGCGGCTCCCAAGTGGTTTTTGATGGTGTCTTCATACTCATAAACAACCACGCAAACGCTGTAACGATGACCAACAATAAAATCCAAGGTAGCCACTTCGATAGCGTTGCCTTGTTGTTTCGGGATGACGACATATATAAACCTCTATGAATGTGGCACAAACAGCCCATGATAAATGCGCTAGGATAGTTATTATGAATTGGACAAGCGCTGTTAATTAAGCTGCATTGGGTGCATAAATTATAACTGGCAGCCATGTAAAATAGTAACGTATCGTGTACCATTTCAGTTATTGGGATTGTCTTTTAATTTACAACCTTATGTTAAAATATTTGCATAAAAACGTTAAGAATCAATGACAATCGCTTGAATAATTTGACTATTTATTTTGATAACTTATAAGGAAAACTAATGACAGATAAAGATAATTTACCTCAATCTACCAACAAAGCGATTAGCGCGCAGCAATTAACGGAGTTTTGCGATGACTATCTAGCAGCTGACGCTTTTAAAGACTATGCCCCTAATGGATTACAGATAGATGGCGGAAAACCTATCAAACGCGTGGTCACAGGTGTTACTGCTTGTGACGCGTTAATTGAGGCAGCAATCGCCGTCAATGCTGATGCTATCATGGTGCACCATGGTTATTTTTGGAAAGGTGAAGCTGAGCCACTAACCAGCATGAAAGGTCGGCGCATACGTAAACTGATGCAGCATGGTATCTCATTGATTGCTTATCATCTGCCGCTCGATGCGCATCCCATCATCGGTAACAATGCCAAACTTGCTGAGAGACTAGGATTGAGCATTACTGAGGCGCTTTACCCGCATGAAGCGCATCCCGTTGGCAATATCGCTATTTGTCCGCCGCAAAGTGCTGAGACGCTGATGCAAACGATTACTAAAGCCTTGGGACGCTTACCTTTGCACATCTCAAGCAATTATACCTATTTCGATACTCAAACCAATGTCATAGCGCCTAAACAACTTGAACGCATCGGCATATGCACAGGCGGCGCACAGGATATGATTGACCAAGCCGCGCTGATGGGCTGTGATGCTTATATATCAGGCGAGATATCTGAGCGTACCACCCATAGTGCCCGAGAGCTTGGCATTGATTATTTTGCTTGTGGCCATCATGCAACAGAACGTGAAGGGATTAAGGCTTTAGGTGACCTAGTCGAACAGCATTTTGGTCTGCCAGTGACGTTTATCGACATTGATAACCCTGCCTAATTAACTTTATACTTCATCCATATTAGAGACTTTCTACCCTCTTATCTCTGTCAACCAGACCTTTTATTCATTTATATGAATATTATGGCCATTTTTGACCGTCTATAACGCCATTGTTAAGTTTTATCTGTCTTTTATTAACTAATCTTGAATAATGCTATTATCCACCGCATAAAGCTCACTTGTAAAAGAACGTTTTGTCATGAAACTTCCCATTTACTATGGCCTCCGGTTATTGCATTGAGCGATTGGTTCATCATTTGACAGTTTATAAGAAATTACGTTTAGTCGTTTCATAGAGGTTGTCGTTACATCATTCATTTGGATGAACTTAAAAAAGTATGGCTATTTTGCTGCGATTATTTTGAGCGATGTAGCTTATCTTTAGCTGAATGTGGCACTACTTATAGGGTTTAACGGTATAAAACAAGATATCATTTCGGATTAAACATTTGATAGTTGAGTTTTATGGCGTTGATTATGAGTCTTGCTAGGCGATAGCGTATAAATAGTATTACTTTTATCAATGATTTACAGATAAATTGATTGATAATAGTGCTGTTAATCAGATGATCTTCTCATGATTACTTTATACGCCTGTTTTCTAATAACTTATTCATGACCTTACCCCTGTTCAATACAGACATTCATGATAGTTACGTCTATATTGATACAAATGCTGGGCACTCAAACTATTAAGGAGTGGCTCATGATCTAAGCTACCATGTAAGACTATCTATTTTTTTGAATGGTCTGACATGGTAGCTTTAGGGGTAAGTAGGATGGCTAATATTAGGAGACATCCATGCAGCGTATTACTTACCGTGTCAAAGTATCTGCGCAAGGGGCTAAACGCCGTATTTCTTATTTAATGCGTCCATCCAAGCGTATACTGAGCGCCAAAAGTAACCTCGTTTCATCTGTTCCACCCATGACCCCTCTGACTAGGGGACGTTTTGCCAAAACGAAAAAAATGGTACAAGTATCAAGTATTGCTCTACTTTCTTTACCCGCCGAAAGTCTAACCACGATGAGTGCAAAAGTACCCGCCTATGATCACGTCATGCTGGAGCAGACGTTAACCATTGCTGCGGTTCCAGGAGACAGCACGTATTTTGCCACCGATGGCTTCCAGCATGGCTTTGGTTATGACTTGGTACGCAGCTATGCCGATGAGCTTGGCGTTGAGGTGAACCTAAAAGCGTATGCGAGTGAAGAAGCTGCCTTAAGAGCATTAAAAGCGGGTGACGCAGACATGGCGTTGACCACAGCCAGTACGCAATTAAAAAATCAGCTGAATTTATCATCCGTTAATGTCAGCTGTGGTTATGATGCCAGCTTAACTAAAAATGGTCTGCATCCTAAAGTCAGCTGGACGTTTAAACAAGCCAAAGATCCGTTATCGCAAAAAGCCAGCTATTTTTTATGCGATAGTATCAAGCTTGAAAACACTCAAAAGCTTGCCGCCTTTTATAATCAAGATTTGCTAAAAGATGCTTATAGTCAAGATCATTTCAAAAAAGCGCTGAGCGAAAAGCTACCCAACTACCAGTCATCTTTTGAAGAACAGGCACGCAACTACAATCATGATTGGGAATTGTTGGTGGCGATGGGCTATCAAGAGTCGCACCTTAATGCAGACGCCGTCTCGCCAACAGGCGTGCGTGGTCTGATGATGTTGACGAACAGTACGGCAAAAGCCATGGGAGTGGCTGATCGTGTCGATCCTTACCAAAGTATCGGCGGCGGCGCACGCTATCTGGAGCAGATGAAAGCTGACTTTGCGGATGTTCCAACGTCTGATCGCATCTGGTTTGCCTTGGCGGGTTATAATATGGGCCCTAACGCGGTTAAAGGCATCCAGCGCGAACTTAGGCTGGCTGGTATCGATGATAAAAAATGGGCGAACGTCTATACGTATTTATCAGAAAACAAAGCGTCAAATAGTCGTTATGGTCAGGCCATGGATTATGTCAGTAATATCAGAAGCTATCTTGAAACCATAAAAACTCGCATGGTTTAATGTATTGTTTAAAAAATAAGTAAATAAAAAAGCTGCCCTTTATCGGACAGCTTTTTTTGCTAGGGTTTCTGACTATAGCTATCGTGACAAATTAACGATTAGGTACGGTCAGGCGTTGACCACGCTGCAGCATCGTATCGGTTGATATTTTATTCATATCAGCAAGCTCTTGGGTAGACACGCCATACTTACGAGCCAGACCAATTAAGCTATCGCCAGATCCTACTGTGTATTTGACCGTGGCTTTCGGCACTTTAATGGTTTGACCGCGCTGTAATTGAGTATTAGTCGCCATATTATTGGTTGCTGCTAAATCCTCTACTGACACACCTAAACTGCGCGCCAAAGCAATCAGGCCATCACCTGGCTTCACTTTATAGTTCTCAGTATTGCTAAGCTTTTTACCACTGCTCACTGTCGTACTAGGGCTTGAGCTTGAAACACTACTACTTCTACCTTTATTACTGCTACCACTAGCCGGAATCGTAATCGTACGCCCAAGTATCAGGTTGGAAGTTGTATTAAGACCATTTGCCGCGGCCAAATCGCTAACACCAATATTATAGCGGTTGGCAACGCCCGTTAAGCTATCACCCGCCTGTACTTTATAACTTGTGGGCTGATCGTTCAATTGGCGATTGACTTCTGCTTTAGATACAGGAACTTTGATCGTCTGACCGCGCTGCAAACGTGCTTTTGCATCAAAATTACTATTTACCGCCGCAAGCGCTTCTGGACTCACACCGATGCTATTAGCAATACCGATCAAAGTTTCTCCTGATTTAACAGTATAGCGGCTAGTAGGCGCTGAGCTGCTTGCGTTACTGGTTGTATTGCTAGCACTGTTATTAATAGAAGTAAGATCAACACTCTCTGGCACCTTTAGGGTCTGGCCAACATACAAAGCGTCCGTTGTACGTATACCGTTGAGGCGTGCCAATGTATCGGTTGAGACATTGAATTGACGAGCCAGTGCAATCAAACCATCGCCAGCTTTTACTTTATAATTTTTGGTTGCTGCTTTAGATTGAGACGATGGCGCAGCAGGTGTGCTGGCTGGTGCAGTTACTTTACCAGGTATCAGCCACAGCTTTTGACCTTTTAATAAATCAGAGCGGCTACTCATATTATTATAAGTAGCTAGCTCTGTGACTGATAGACCAAAACGATTAGCGGTGCCGATCAGGGTATCGCCTGCTTGTACGACATAGCTGTCAGGTTGACTTGCCGTCTTTGTACTGGCGCTACTTAGGGGTTCAATGGGTTTGGCATCATATAGATACAAAGTGCTACCAGACAATAAATTGGCTTTAGCATCTATCTGATTCCACTCAGCGATATCACGCCAGCTCACGCCCGCACGACTAGCAATATTCGCCAGTGTATCACCACGTTTTACGGTATAAGTCGTACGCGTACCCTGCGGTTTTGGCTTACTGACCGGCGTCTTAGCAAAACTAAGCTTTTTCTCTTGACCACTGGCCTCCAAAATTGACTGCTGGGTCTGAACCGCAGATAAGTTAATATTACCGTCAGCATTGATGACATTAGTTTCAGGTGTCTTCGTTCGAATCTGATTAGCAATAAAGTCTCGCTCTTCTTTAGTCAGTGCTGGCTCTTGAATAATGGTATTGTTTGGAGTGATTTGCGCTGAGGTGGTTGGCAAGCTATTGCTGCTTTGTAGCTCAGCATTAATCCTACTTGTCTCTTTACTGGTAATAGGCGGTTCAGTACGAGTGGGTGCATTATTACTATAAACAGAACCACCGGTCGGTGTCGCCATCGGTGAGATGTAACTGGTCGTTTGCTGTGGCACACTAGCAGTAGCCGCATAGTCAGCAAGTGCGCTACCACTAGAGGGCAATGACGAGCTAGTATAAGGTTTACTATTATAGCTTGGTGTCGTACTTGGGCTGCTGCTTGAGGTACTAGGCGCGCTTGCTGCCAATATATTGCCCGTGCCATTACCTCTTAATGAGCTTAGTCTAGCATCCAAGCTTAGGCTGACATCATTAGGAATAACCACACGCTGAGGGCCTGATAGATCCACTCGTCCTGATGTCAGCGCAGTGTTTAGCCTTTCTAACTCATCATAACTAACACCAGTCACTTGTGCGACCTCAGCGAGGCTCACGCCATAATTGACTGGCACACTACGAAAATGCTGACGGTTAGCAATCGCAGGCAAATAAACGCCATACTGTTCAGGCTTAGCTACAATCTCAGCAACGGCTAAAAAGCGTGGTACATAGTTCATAGTTTCAGTAGGCAGTCTAAGCGACCAATAATCTGTCGGTAGTCCGCGAGCCGCATTGGCATCTATGGCATTTTGTACACGACCAGGGCCTGCGTTATAAGCCGCTAGTGCCAACTCCCAACTCCCAAACTGATTGTATAGCGCCGTCAAAAAGTCATAAGCGGCCCGTGTTGACTCAATCACATCACGGCGACCGTCGTAGGTGCTGCTCTGATTCAGACCATAAATACGACCTGTACTTGGAATAAACTGCCATAGACCCGCTGCTGCTGCGCTACTTGTACCACTTGGATCATAAGAGCTTTCAATCACTGGCAACAAAGCCAGCTCAGTGGGAATGTTACGACGCTCAGCTTCTCTTACGGTATGATAAATATAGCGACTTGCCCGCGCTGTCAGACGGTTTAGATAATCTTGTCTGCTCGTAAACCAGCTTTTTTGGCCCTCAATACGTTGATTGTAAACAGGCTGACCGCCATTCATACGATAACCTGCACGCAAACGATTCCACAGATCACCATATTGTTGAATAGCAAGCTTATTGCCTTCAACCATTGTCATGTCTGTAGCTTCTAATAAGTCCGCTAACTCATCCAAACTTTCTGCATCTAAAAATGCAGTCGAATAATCATTACCTGTCGCTGGACGAACAGCGATAGGCTTAGTGACTGGACGCTTAGTGACGACAGGAGCGGTATTGGTTACTCCTGTGTTTTTCACCGCTGACGTATTGCTGCAAGCGCTAATGAGCAAGGTAGATACTGCAAGCGTGAGTGGTAAGGCGATAAATGAGCGAGATTTTGATGACACAGTAGACATGATGATAGAATTTTCCTAACGACAAAAAGGGGCAAAATAAATTTAATCAACAGTATAGTACGCAATGCAGACTAAAAACCACACTTCTATAACAAATCCTTTATAAAAGCTAGCAGTAATAGATTTAAACAGATAATTATTTGACCATTTTTTAGTATCAAAATTAAAGTAAGCTAATATTACATAGAGTTAATACAATTTAAAATAGGCACGGTACGCAAGACAAGTCGATACTAGCAGCACGTAGGTCAATTTCATTTAGGATTGACTTAATTTTGGCATAAGGTTTTTAAAATCCTTACGTTGATAACGTCTTTATTTTTTATTCACTAATAATGAGTAAGCATTGATTAATAACGATCAATCAATACTTACTTGCGAGACGGCGCGTAATAACACAGCATTGCCCGTTGATAAGGTAAGAGTGACTCTAGAGGTTGTAACATAAGAGACATTTTTACAGTCTTT
>JARIAA010000111.1 GCA_029264635.1 Psychrobacter sp.
CGTATAAATCTGCGTCGTTGATAAATCACTATGCCCTAGCAATAACTGTACGCTACGTAAGTCTGCACCATGATTGAGCAGATGGGTGGCAAAGGCATGACGTAAAGTATGCGGCGAGAGCTCTTTATCAATACTGGCAATTTTGGCGTATTTTTTAAGCAAGTACCAAAAGTTCTGCCGCGTCATATAACCGCCTTGCGCGGTCAAAAACACCGCTTGGCAATTGCCAGATTTTAGATGCGCAATCAAATCGCCACGACCATGACTCAGATAATCCTCTAAGGCATCCGCAGCATATTCACCCAATGGCACTAGCCTAGTTTTATTACCTTTACCCGTAATCTGCAGCCAACCTGAATTGAGATTGACTTGTTCGAGCGACAGATTAATAAGCTCACTGACCCGTAGGCCGCAAGCGTAAAGCACTTCAAGCATAGCTTTATCACGCAGTCCCAGTGCCGTGCTGGTATCAGGCGCAGCAAGCAGATTATCGACATCAGCCTCGCTCAGATCCTTTGGCAATGGACGACCTAATTTGGGACTTTTGATACGCTCGCACGGATTGTCTTCACGCAGGTTACTGGCGATCATCCACAGGTAGAACTGCCGCAGACTTGAGAGCATCCGTGCTTGGGTGCGGGGGGTTTTGTCCTCGATAGTAAGGGTTGATAGGCAGTGCAATACGTCATCGGACTGCCATTTCGTCAGCGCAATTGGGCTAGTCAATTCACAAGAGCGCAAATCGCGGACATAAGCATTACGTGTCCGCGTTGCCAGACCGCGCGCCAGCATCGCTTGACGAAACTCAGTGATATAGCTTGGCTCGTCATCGACGGCTAGCGCTTTAGGCTGACGCTGTTGTACGGCACGATCACGGCTCATTTTTTCTCTCAGAAAGGAGTTAATATTTAATTACTTAACCGAACTAACAAGTTGCAAATCTGACGAGTTTACTAATGAGTTTTTCTGGCAAGTATGCAAGTTAAATAATAGCTTTTCAATTACTTCTAAGGCAGATTTCCGATTTGATATCGACTGTAAACTATCTATTTCATCAAATGTTTGGAGGCATTTTAATAATTTATCAGCTGAATCGGTGCGCTGAGCGCACCCTACAGAAAATTTATCAACAGCTATCTTTTTACTTTAAGGTTTGTCAGGCATCAAACACCACAAGGAAGTAACCTCGGCATTACGTGCCGCGTATAAAGGATCAGACTTATCTTGGCTGCGATTATGCTTGGGCTTGGTATCAAGACGATATTTTACGTTTAGTCCGCTATCGGTAAACCAGCCTAATAATTCATCACGAGTGCGCAATCGCAAGTGCTCAGCCAAATCCGATAGAATTAACCACACCTCGCCTTTATCGCTTAACTGCTTTTTTACGCCTTGCAAAAATCCACGCAG
This sequence comes from Psychrobacter sp., assembly GCA_029264635.1. Classification (GTDB taxonomy): domain Bacteria; phylum Pseudomonadota; class Gammaproteobacteria; order Pseudomonadales; family Moraxellaceae; genus Psychrobacter. The sequence continues at coordinate 1,411 of JARIAA010000111.1, forward strand.
CATTGCGCTGTTAGGATCATAAACGGCGTATTCAAGTGGTGAGCTGGGCTTGGCGGGCAACCAAGGTGGATTGCAGACAATTAAATTCGCTGTTGGCGCCTCAGTAGGGAACAAATCTGTTTGTTGCAACTGTACATTAGATAGCCCTTGACGCTCAAAGTTTTCGCGCGCGCAGTCCAAAGCACGTGGGTTTAAGTCCGTGGCAATCACCTGATTTACACCGCGCTGGGCCAATATAATAGCCAGCAAGCCCGTTCCTGTACCGACATCATAAGCGATGTCATGAACGGCTGGCAATGGTGCATCGAGCAATAGCTGCACATACTCATGACGGGTGGGCGCAAAAACCCCATAATGCGGGAATATCGATAGGCCTAAATTGTCGATCGGTACGCCTTTCTCATGCCACTGCGCTGCGCCAAGCGCCCCTTGCAAGTCACGAAAAGGCAGCACGCACGCTTCATCTATTTTGCCAAAAGCTGCTGTACAAGCTGCACTTATATCAGGAGCACGACGCAATTGGCTAACATAACCTGCCTCAAGCTCTAATAGCAAACGGCTTAATATGCGCGAACGCTGAGCTTGGGTTTGGCGCTGCTGATGAAATAAGTTAGGAATTACCTGAGAATGTATTAAGGATTCAGCCGTCGGTTTATTAAACGTATTAGCCGCTTTTTTTGCTTTACGTTGCTCGGAGCGCTCATTCGTACGCTCGATACGCCGATTAATTGCTTGTAGTAATTGCCGCGCATTATGAAAGTCACCGCGCCACAGCAGTGAGGTGCCCTCGCAGGCTAAACGGTAAGCTTCATCGGCACTCGTTTTGTCGTCCACTAATACAATACGCGCAGGCGACGCATAATTACTTTCAGACAACCAGCGAGCATGGCGTAAGGTTTCGTTCCCGTTTTTGTCCTCATACCACTGCACATACTGCTTTTGGGTTTCTAACACGCGACCTACCTGTAAACTATGAATGAGATAACTGATTATGTTCTAAACCTTACGCGTCTTATGCGACCTATTGTCAATTATTAAGCGCTTTTTTTCTTGACTAAGTAACGATATGTGGGCGCCTCATTGAGCGTTTCTTGATGGACAAGCGTGTGCCCCAAATGACGACAAAAATTAGGAATGTCACGAGTGGTGGCTGGATCAGTGGCAAGTATTTCAATCAACTCGCCGCCATCTGCTTGGCGAATGGTCTTGTGCAACATCATCACAGGCTCAGGACAAATTAATCCTTGAGTATCTAGATGATGCTGAATAGTAGTATAAGAAATTGAAGTTGTCATAGTCGTCATATTACAAATAAGTAGGGGGGTGAATGTCAATGATTGCTATCAATTGGTACATCTTTAGAGGTTATATTTTCTGTTTTAAGATCCTCTTTTTCAAGGACTCCTTCAGCGGTTAAAAAACTAAAGAAGCGCTTAAAGTTGGCTCTAAATAAAAAAGCTACCCCAAGCCATGATGCTAGTCCCAACCATGCAGTATCAGCAAACAATAACCCGCCAACTAATATGATGGTTGATACGCCAATACTGAGCGCAATCATCGAAGGTTGGCTCAGCCGATAGCGATAAATAACGAGAGCATCATAGATAGTAATAGGAATGGTCAACGCTATCAGTGCATAAGGTAGATTAAAAAATAACCGATAAAGGATCTGGTTGTCATGGAACGCTTTAATACTGGCAATGGTGCCAAAAACCATAAAAGCGACGATAGCGGCATAAATGAGATAAATCGCTATCTGGTTTGCACGCTGCGCGCCTTTAATACGTGCAACAGCCAGCGGAGCAAAACCATGTTGCGACTTATTTTGCAAAGTTTGGTCTGAGACAATGGTCATAGCAATCAGTCATTTATGTATAAGGGTTTATGATACTTGATTTAGAGTCTGTATGATTAAGTAATCATATGATTAAAAGATAATAGTGACATTTAAGCACGTGTCGCATAATGAGATTGCTTAATACTCTGCTGATAAAAATTATTCAGGTTTGATGGCACTGATTAAAACACCGCTGCTAGGGTCAGTAAAATAAGTTGATAATAAAATACAGGCAGAGATATCATCAATCGGATCACGCTCATTATTGATCCAGCCGTTTTCCCAAGCAATCTCACGCGCCGCAACCGACGTTAAACGCTCATCACAGAGCGATACCTGCACAGGCAAATGCTGCTCCATTAAACGGTGTGCCAAGCGCCGCGCGAATTTATGCGCACGCTTTGAGAGCATAGAGCTGCTACCGTCCATATTGAGTGGTAACCCAACGAGCACCTGCGTGATCCCCCAAACCTTGATAATGCCCAATAAGTTATCCCAATCAGGCTGTCCATTATTCATAGCCAAAATATCAAAAGTGCGTGCCGTTTCAGTCATGGTATTGCCCAGTGCCATCCCCATTTTTTTGACACCATAATCTAACGCCAAAATAAGGTGAGGTTTGATGATAGGCTGCGCAGCAGTATTATCAATATTTTCGGGAGTAATAGCAGAATCTACCATATTTTCGGATGCTTCCTACTTTGATGTTTCTCAATTTATGTAGCTGAGGGGCTTAACTGGTAACATTTAGCAGGCGATGCTAAGCACTAACCTAAGCGTGACCAATATCGCTACTAAGATAGTCAAAATTGACGCCAATCTTATCAGCCGCCAGTTGCCAACGTTTTCCAAAAGGCGTATCAAATAATAAGGTTAAGTCAGCAGGACAGACTAGCCAGTCACCACTTTCAAGCTCACGATCAAGCTGCTTTTTGCCCCAGCTGGCATGGCCTAAGCAAAGCTGGTAATGATTAATACCTTGCCCTGCGGCAATACGCTTCAAAATATCTTGGCTGGTGGTGATACAGACATTTTCTGAGATGGCAAAAGAGGAGGCCCATTCTGGCTGACCGGTGTGCAGCACAAAGCCCACTTCAGGATACATCGGACCCCCTTCTAGCGCCAAGTCTTCCATCACCTGTGGACTTGTAACCTCAATATCTAAATCTTCTAACAACTTGCCTACACGTGCCTGTTCAATAGGACGGTTTACCATCAATCCTAATGCCCCTTGCTTATCATGGCGACAAATATAAATCAGCGCCCGCTCAAACCGTGGGTCTGAGAGTTCAGGCGCTGCAATTAAGAAATGGTGGGTCAAGTTAGCTTTAGACATAGAGGCAAACGCAACATAAAAAAGGTGAGACACTACTATATGGTGATACAAACCAGAAAAGCAATATAGAAAATAAATAGCAAACATTCAATATGGACTATTTTTAATTTATCATGCATGTATCAACAACGAATGCTTATTTAACATCGGTTAATAAACTGCGGGCGTGATCGCGAGTAACATCAGTGATAGTCACACCGCCTGACATACGGGCAAGCTCGTTGATTTGCGCATCCTTAGTCAAAATAACCAGCTCGCTTTGGGTCTGCTCATGATGATGTTTTTGTACAAGGATATGTTGATGCGCTTGAGCGGCGACTTGCGCTTGGTGCGTGATCGCTAACAGCTGCTGCGTCTGTCCCAGTGTGCGTAGTAATTCGCCAACGACTTGTGCGGTACCGCCACTGATACCTACATCAACCTCATCAAAGACCAGCATAGGTTTGGCCGCATTATTATCGGCATTGGTTACTTGTAACACCTGCATGACAAGCGCCATACGGGACAGTTCACCCCCTGACGCAATCCTATGCAGCGGTTGCATCGGCATACCGACGTTGGCACTAAATAATAAGTCAATATCATAGCAGCCTTGCGCATTATACTGACTAGGATCCGCCTTTTTGGTAAAAACAAATTCGCAGCGGGCGTTGGGCAGGGCAAGGGGCTTTAATTGCTCGATCAGCTGCTTGCTGATATCGGGCGCCGCTTTTGCACGTTCTTTATGTAACTTAGTCGCAAGAGCTAGATAATCTTGCCACGCTTGCTCAATATGCGCCGCCATCGCATCGCTACTGGGCTCGTTTTCCAGTTGCTCTAATTGCTGTTGCCAGTCTTGGGCCTCAGTGATTAAGTCACCTGCTGGCAAGCCATGCTTGCGCGATAGGCGATGACCTAGGCTGATAAGACTATCGAGCGCTTGCAAGCGCTCAGGGTCAGGTAGCTGCTGTTCGGCATAATCTGATAATAAGCCGGTCACCTCAGTGATTTGCTGCTGGGCTAAATGTAGTTGCTCAGAGGCTTGCCCAAAGGTTTGGCTGACACTGATTTGATTATCACACAGTTTGATGGCTTGACCCAGTAAAGTCATTACGTCTGGCTCATCGGTATCACTATCAAGCAGATGCAGCGCATGACTGGCCTCAAGCATCAAAGCCTCTATATTGGACAGCTCTTCGTGCTCCGCTTCAATGTCATGATAATCGACCGCCAGTAGGGGTGCAATATCAGCCAATTGACTTTGCAAGAGTTGAATACGGTCTTGGCGCTGAGCCTCACGACTAGCGATCTCATCCGCGCGGCGTTTGAGCTGTTGGTACTGTTGGTAGCTGCTGGCCGTTTGCGCCGCTAAAGCAGTTAGCTGTGCCATCTCATCAAGCCATTGCACCACGAACTGCGGTTTGAGCAGCGCTTGCTGGGCATGTTGGCTGTGAATATTTACCAAAAGTGCGCCCAAGCTTTTGAGCTCTGCTAAGCTGACAGGCGTGCCGTTTAACCACGCTTTTGAACGCCCACTATTACTCAGTTGTCGACGAATCATGATCTCAGGCTCATCTAGTGAGCGCTCATGTTCAGTAAACCAGTCAGTTACCACAGCGTTATTGGTCACATCAAACTGTGCATAAATATCAGCATAAGGCGCGCCATGTCTGACCATAGCACTATCTGCCCGCTCGCCTATACACAGTGATAAAGCATCGAGCAGCAATGACTTACCTGCACCTGTCTCGCCAGTAATGACATTAAAGCCCTCAGCGACGCTCAGCTCATGCTCAGCAATCAGCGCGAACTGATATAAGGTTAACGATAAAAGCATCAAAGTCTCTCACGGCAGACAATTAACATTGA
>JARIAA010000151.1 GCA_029264635.1 Psychrobacter sp.
TACAAAACCTACTGCTTGATTAAAAAATAGTTGGGTCAATGCCTTGATATGCTGATATATATTCGCATGTATTCATATAAAAGACAAAAGGCGGTAAAATGCCGACGAACGGCGAAAATGATGATAAATTTTTGTAAAAGAATATAGTATTTTGTGTATTATTAGTGTGTAAATGGTTATACTGTTGTCTTAATGTTTAATCAATATATATTTATGTAAAAATCGAAGACAGTTAATAGCCTGAAAATTACTGCTTATCAGCTATCGATGACATCTTTATTGAAAGGTTATTTACAGGATCCATTTTATGTGTCGACTATTTTTGTTGACGCTATTCATCAGATAATAAGTTATTAAATGCTCTTGAATAATGAATTATCTATTTTATTAACTATTAAACCGTTTTCTTATTAAGAGGATTAACAGTGATAAGAGAACGGCAGTATATCTGGGAATACTTTATGTCCAATAATAATTTTTCTATGCAGCCTATTGATTTGTTTAAAGTAATGTCTGATCCAACTCGTTTGAAGTTGTTCCAGATTTTATTCAATAAAGAGTCACGCTGCGTATGTGAATTGGTCGATCTTCTTGATCAGCCGCAACCAACTGTATCGCGCCATTTGAACCATTTAAAGAAGCTAGGCATTCTTAGCTGTTCACGCGAAGGCACGTGGATGTGGTATGAAGTGGCAGATGATTTGCCAGAATGGTGCCAAGATATTTTAGAGATCACTCATAAAACACTCGTTAGCCAAGCAGAAGCCAGCTGATATGATTGATCCTACAGGATATAACGCATAAAAAAAGACCTCTAAAAAAGGTCTTTTTTGCTCAATAACTATACTATTTACGCTAAATCTAAAAAATCACTGACAAAGGCATTGGCAGGATGATGAATCAACTCCTCTGACGTCCCTACCTGCTCCACACGGCCATGATTCATCACAACGATCTCATCTGACACGGCGCGCGCCTCTTCTTGGTCATGGGTCACCATAATACTGGTGATCCCTAGTTCATGGTGAATGTTCTTTAACCAAGTGCGCAGCTCTTTTCTGACTTTGGCATCAAGGGCACCAAACGGCTCATCCAGTAATAATAATTTAGGTTTGACCGCAAGGGCACGCGCCAGTGCAATACGCTGACGCTGACCGCCTGATAATTGGTGCGGGTATGCGTTGGCTACCTGCGGCAGCTGTACCAGCTCTAACAGCTCAGCTACGCGCTTATTGATATCGGCCTTACTGGGGCGCCCATTTTTTGGTAGCAAGCTTAGACCAAAACCGACATTATCTGCGATATTTTTGTGGCGAAACAAAGCGTAATGTTGAAACATAAAACCGATATGGCGCTTTTGCACCGGTGTATTGGTGACATCCAGCTCATCAAACAATATCTGCCCAGAGTCTGCGTACTCAAGGCCTGCGATAATACGTAGCAAGGTTGTTTTGCCGCAGCCTGAAGGTCCAAGCAAGGTCGTCAGCTTACCAGTAGGAACCGTAATATTGATATCATCTAAAGCAGTAAAGCTGCCAAAATTTTTATTAACGTTGCGAATTTCGATGCTCATGTCAGTATCTCTTTTTTGATTCTTTTATCAAGGATTGCTATTAGCCGCGTTGGTGTTTTTTATCACTGCTGCATTGGCGCTGACGGGCAATTCAGGCGCACTTGCCAGCCGCTCAGATTTGGCAAATTTACGCTCTTGTAGCTTGGTCATGACTTGTTGTATCAGGAGCGTCACGAGTGCCAAAGCGGCCAGTAAGCTCGATAAGGCAAAAGCGGCGGTAAAGTTGTAATCGTTATAGGCAATCTCAACCAAGAGCGGCATGGTATTGGTCTCACCGCGAATGTGACCCGATACCACACTCACCGCGCCAAACTCGCCCATCGCTCGCGCATTGGTCAAAATCAAACCATAAAGCAGTGCCCACTTGATATTGGGTAGCGTCACATGCCAAAACGTCTGCCAGCCACTAGCGCCTAGCGTCAATGCTGCTTGCTCTTCACTATCTCCTTGGGTCTGCATCAGCGGTATCAGCTCGCGCGCCACAAAAGGAAAAGTCACAAATAGTGTGGCAAGTACGATCCCTGGCACCGCATAAATGACCTGAAAGCCCATGCTCTCAAGCCAGCCACCAATTGTAGAGTTCAGCCCGAACAACAGCACAAACATCAAGCCTGCGACAACGGGCGACACAGAAAACGGCAGATCAAGTAACGTGGTGACCAGCTGCTTACCTTTAAACTGATAACGAGTCACAAGCCAAGCAATTGCAATGCCCATCACCATGTTAATTGGCAGCACGATAGCGGCAGTAATCAAAGTCAGCTTAATTGCTTGTAGCGCCTCAGGATCGACAAGTGAGGCTATATATAACTGCCAGCCATCTTTAAACGCTTCATAGAATACCGCGAGCAGGGGCACAACCAACATGATAACCATGAAGAGCACTGCAATAGTGATAAACGTACGGCGTATCCATGGCGTATCTTTGGTTGCAGGATTGCTTTGATAATCATAACTATTGGCTATTTGCATGTTAGCGAGCTCCTACGCGGCGCGACAGCTTCCACTGCACAATGTTAATGGTCAATAAGATCACAAATGAGATCATCAGCATAAATAAGGCGACTGCAGAGGCTCCTTGAACATCAAACTGCTCTAATTTACTGATAATAATCAGCGGTAAAATCTCAGACTGCATCGGAATATTCCCTGCAATAAAAATAACTGAACCATACTCGCCCGTAGCACGAGCAAACATCATACCTGCTCCCATCAATAACGCGGGCAGCAGCTCTGGTAAAATCACTTTACGAAAAGTGGTCAGACGAGTGGCTCCGAGTACAGCAGCCGCCTCTTCAAACTCAACTGATAACTCAGCAAGTACAGGTTGTACGGCGCGCACGATAAAAGGAAAGCTGACCACTACGAGCGCAAGCCAAATACCAATGGGCGTAAAAGCGACTTGAATGTCAAACTTAGCAAACCACTGTCCAATCAGGCCATTGGGTGCATAAAGTGTAGCAAGCGAGATACCCGTGACCGCTGTCGGTAAAGCAAAAGGCAGATCAACCAAGGCATTAATCAAAGATTTTCCCCAAAACTCGTAACGCACAAGGACCCATGCTACCAGCGTACCAAACACCATATTGGTGAGCATCGCCAGAAACGACATCCATAAGCTGAGTTTAATCGCAGCGGTAACTTGCGGCTGAGTGATGGTCTCCCAAAAACCGCTCCAACCCATCTGTGTTGTGGTATAGGCCATCATAGCAAACGGTAGTACCACCAGCAGCGACAAGCTAAAAACAGTAATACCCATGCTAAGCCCAAATCCTGGCAATACATTGCGCTGGCGCAAGCGCGTCAGCCAACCTTTTTTATGGATGGGTTTACGGGCAGAAGATAGTGGTGCACTCATAATGATGTCCTATTGCCTAGCTAATAATGCTTAGCGATATAATTAGTGCTTAGTAGCGGTGGTACTGATGGTAAAGATCGGGTGATATCGACGATTATTGGTCCGCTGACGTTATAAAGGACATAGCGTAGGCGGCCATGTCCTTTAGGTGATCTTAAGCCTTGCTGTATAAAGCGTTATTGCGGAGCATTAACGGCCAGCTGATCAAAGATACCGCCATCGCTAAAATACGTACTCATAATTTCATCCCACGTGCCAAAGGCATCATTTGGACGAAACGTCTCAATGGGCGGAAGTTTGTCGCCGTTTTTATCAAGAACGGTTTTGACACTGGGGCGCAAATAAAGGTCAGCGGCCAACTGCTGGGCAGGCTCGCTCCATAAGTAATCCAGATAGGCTTTTGCCGCCTCAGTCGTACCCTTTTTGTCAGTCACCGTTTTTACAACGGCAACGGGGCTCTCTGATTTAATAGAGTAGCTCGGATACACAATATCGACTTGCCCTGCACCAAAATCCGTCGCTGCAAGGTTGGCTTCGTTTTCAAAGGTCACTAAGACGTCACCGATACCACGCTGGACGAAAGTGGTGGTTGCAGCGCGTCCACCATTTTCATAAACTTTGACATTTTTAAGCAGCTCTTTCACGTAGTTTTTAGCATTTGCTTCATCATCATTAAAAGCGTGTAAGCCATAACCGTAGGCACCTAAAAACGCATAGCGCCCATTACCCGTGACTTTTGGGTTCGCCATGACAATCTCAACGCCCGCCTTAGTCAAATCTTCCCAATCATTAATACCTTTTGGATTGTCTTTACGCACCAAAAATACGATGGTACTGGTAAAAGGCACCGCATTATCAGGGAACTTACTTTCCCAATCAGACTCAACCAAGCCTTTTGCTTCAAGGAGTTCAATATCTGAGCCTTGGTTCATGGTTGCCACATCGGCTTGTAAGCCATTGGCAACCGATAAGGCTTGTTTACTTGAGCCGCCATGTGATTGATTGATTAAGATCTTACTGTTTGGGTGCGCGCTCTTATAATGCTCAACAAATAAGGGGTTATAGTCTTTATAAAAATCGCGTGCAACATCATAAGAGACGTTGAGCAGCTCAATATCCTGCCCCTCTGTCGTTGCCACTGCACCCTCAGCATTGGCCGTGGTGTCCGCCTGCTCATTGTTACTACAACCAGCGATTCCAAGGCTCAGTGCCACACCTGCAATACTTAACGCTTTAAGGGTTTTATTTTTATGTAAATAACCTGCTGTATCAGTTGTCATGACGGCCTCAAAGATGTTTATTAGGTAATGCAGGTATGCTAACAGTGTCAGCTTATTATGTTTAATAACTAATATATGTATGTTATTTCCATAATGGAATATAAAGAACGATGATAACCGCTAATTGATACGCGCTTTTAGTAATGAGATGACGGGCGAAATGATTATTTGCGTGCCAACTCATCGAAGGTGCCACCATCAGTAAAAAAGGTATCCATAATTGTTTTCCACGAGCCAAATACAGTCACAGGCTCAAAGGTTTCAAGCGCTGGCAATGTGTTTTTATGCGCTGTCAACACAGCTTTATCACTGGGGCGCAGATACATCTTTGCCATTAACTCTTGAGCAGGTTTATCCCACAAGCCTTTAAGGTAGGCATTCGCTGCCTCAGCATGACCATTTTTTGTGGTGACGGCGTCAACGACCGCAACGGGATTATTAATGTTAATCGAATAACTTGGATAAATAAGCGCTACTTGGCCTTTGGCAAATTGTTTGACAGCCAAATGCGCCTCATTTTCAGTGGTAATCAGCACATCCCCTAGCCCGCGCTGAGTGAAGCTGGTCGTTGCCGCGCGCGCACCATTATCGTAAGTCACCACGTTCGCGAGTAGTTGTTTGATAAAATCGTTGGTTTTGGGTGCATTCTGCGCGTCTTCTTTAAAGTGATGCAGCCCATACCCGTACGCTCCCAAAAAGGCATAACGCGCGGTACCACTGGTTTTTGGGTTTGGCATGACGATCTCAATATCACTGCGTGCCAGATCTTGCCAATCTTGAATATGTTTAGGATTACCGTTACGCACAAGTAGCACCATGGTACTGGTATAAGGAATAGCATTGTTTGGCAGCGCTTGTTGCCAGTCAGCACTAACCAGACCTTTTTCGACCAGTAAATTCATATCGCTTTCTTGGTTTAAGGTCACCACCTCTGCCTGGAGGCCGTTGGCAACAGAGAGCGCTTGCTTGCTTGAGCCACCGTGCGATTGATTGACAGAGACTTTACTGTCTGGGTGGTTTTGCGAATAATTTGCAGTAAATAGACCGTTATAGTCTTTATAAAAGTCGCGCGATACATCGTAAGAGACATTAAGCAGGCTGATATTCTGCCCATCGCTTGCAACCTCATTTTGGTTAGCTTCAGTAGAATTACAGCCTGCCATAAGCAGCATGGCTGTCAGTCCACCGCTGATACTAAGCGCGCGTAGACCCATGCCACTAAAGGCGCGTGCAAGGTTGCTATTTTGCGATAATGGGCGAACATTTATAGTCGTTTTTTGCATCATGCTCTCGATAATTTAGATATTACTGTCTTTATAAAAAACCTGATAGGTATGACAGACCATCGCTTTATAAAGGGATTTTTATGGATAATTGCAACTATGCTAGCAGCATGCGGGTCAAACGCTTAGTGACAAATCCGCTTATCAAGTGCGTAACTTGGCATAAGAGTGGCTAAGCGATGTTTAGCAGGTAAGTTTATGTAACGTTTATCCTATAAGGGGATAAGAGCGTTCGGCGATAGACTGTGGCATACTCAACTGTTTTAGCGAGTCATTTTTGTAATTAATGACGCCTCCGCTTATTTCCATCTATCATCCATCACGCCAAGGAGTTTTTTATGATCACATACCCACGCCCCTCATCTTTTATCACTGCGCTATGTGTGACAACCATCGCCCTTTTTAGCGTGACGGGCTGTAGCTATCATAATGAGGCATCTGTTGACACGACAGCAAAGAGTACGGCCGTTGTGCAGAACCCTGCTGTACAAAAAGTAGTTGGTGATTATGCTTCTGAGGGTTATGACAAGCGTCAGCAGGGTTATGATTGGGTGGGTGTAATGGTCAGTCCGCATGGTGCAACTGACATTGAGATAGAAGTACGTGCCCGTAATGATCTGAAAAAACCCACCTGTCATTTTGATGGTAAAGCGACATTGATGGGGCAAGATGAGGCGCACGGCGTTATTTTTCAAAGCAGAATCAATGACAGCACAGCTTTTTTTCAATTTAAAGACGACAAGCTCATTATTGACAGCCAAGACACGTCTGCACTCAATCATTTTTGCTCTGGCGGCGGGACACTGGTTGGGGATTATCAAAAGCTTTCGGGCAAATTAGAGCTGAGCTAACTATTGATAGTAAATGCTCAATTGATAGTAAATGCTCAATAAAAAAGGTGCCAGACAATAAATCTGACACCTTTTTTATGGTTTACTTTAGTTGTTTTTTATCAACCAAAACTACTCTTTATACCGCGGATGCGCCAGTTAACTTTATCTCAGCACGGTCATCGCGGGCAATACCTGCATAGTAATCACGCAAAATTTGCAGTACTTCAGGACGGCTAAAGTTCTCTGGCACATCAAGATCTTCTGATAGCGCTTTACGTAGCTTTGTCCCTGACACTTTGACATGCTCAGAGGCATCATGCGGACAAGTCTTGTCAGATGCCATCGCATTACAAGCATTACACCAAAACGTCCAGCCAATTTTTAGCGGCTGAGTAATTAAATCGTCTTTACCGACATGATCAAAGATAGTTTGAGCATCAAAGGCCCCATAATAATCGCCGACACCAGCATGATCACGGCCAACAATCAGATGACTACAGCCATAGTTTTGGCGAAATAGCGCATGCAGTAGCGCCTCACGGGGTCCAGCATAACGCATGTCGAGCGGATAGCCTGCTTGAATCACGGTATCTTGTCTAAAGTAATTATCAATCAAAGTCTTAATGGCTTCTTGACGGACGTCAGCTGGGATATCGCCTGGTTTTAAGGCGCCAAGTAACGAGTGTATCAAGACACCATCACAGATCTCAATGGCAATCTTGGCAAGGTATTCGTGTGAGCGGTGCATGGGGTTACGCGTTTGAAAAGCGGCAACCGTCTGCCAGCCTTTGGCATCTAAAATCTCACGGGTCTCGCTAGGCGTTTTATAAATCTCAGGGTATAGAGCTGGGAACTCGCCTTCGCTGAATACTTCAACACGGCCTGCGACATTTACCTCATCTTGGTTAAGTACTTGCTGCACGCCTGGATGCTCTGGATCGGTCGTCGTAAAAACTTGCTGGCATTCGTGTTCTTTATCGATGGTATAGGTTTCTTCTACCGTTAAGATACCCATAATCTCGCCGTCTTCTGCTATTAACGCGACTTTATCGCTTGGGTTTAGGCTGTCGGCGACCTCTTTTGGTGCTGATAACGTAATCGGAATCGGCCAAAACAAGCCAGCATTGTCGCCGCTTTGCAGGCGCATGTTATCAACCACGCCTTGCCAATCAGCCTGATTCATAAAACAGTTTAATGGGGTGAAGCCGCCAATACCAAACATAATCAAATCACCGCGCTCGCGTGAGCTCAGAGTGATCGTCGGTAAGGTGCTGGCAAGCTTGAGTGCGTGCGTGCGCGCGTCACCCTTTAATAATAACGGTTTAAGCTCATCGCTACCGTGCGGCGGAACAAGTTTTGACTCTGAATAACTGGGGATAGTAGATGTCATTTTTAAAACCTTAGATGAATAATAAAAATAAAAGTGGTGCTCGATTTTTTGTAAAGTAGCAGGAGTACGTTTTAATATGCCTACCTGTTTTATTTTTAAGATAGCTATTTTTAAGACCGCTATTTTTAAGACCGCTATCGTGATATAGCAAAGAAAAGCGGATGAAGCAGTGAATATGCATAGGCTACCGAATTTTCGTTATGAAAATTTATGCTGTGTTTGGATATGGATATGACTTATAGGAATTTATGTTTAAAGACTTAAGCTTATATGATAGTCAAATTACAATGTTTGCACCGCAATTAGCCATAAGATTCATCATACCTGCAAATCATTCTCGTGCTTCTTTTCAGATTTTTAGACTAAAAACAACATTGAGATTACGTCATGTATCAATATAATTACGCTGACCAAACCTTGGTAGAGGAACGTGTCGCCCAGTTTCGCGACCAAACCGAGCGGTTTTTGGCAGGTGAGTTGCCAGAAGAGCAGTTTTTGCCGCTGCGTTTGCAAAACGGCCTTTATATCCAGCGTTATGCCCCAATGCTGCGTATCGCCATTCCTTATGGGTTACTTGCCAGCTATCAGTTGCGTAAATTGGCCGAGATTACTCGCAAATATGATAAAGGCTATGGGCACTTTACGACCCGTACCAATATTCAGCTGAACTGGCCAAAGCTTGAAGAGGTGCCAGATATTTTGGCGGAGCTGGCGTCAGTCCAGATGCACTCCATCCAAACCTCTGGTAACTGTATCCGCAACACCACCACTGACCCTTATGCCGGTATTCATCAAGATGAGATCGCTGACCCGCGCCCTTATTGTGAGATCATTCGCCAGTGGTCAACCTTTCATCCTGAATTTGCTTTTTTGCCGCGTAAATTTAAGATTGCCGTCATTGGTACTGAGACCGACCGCGCCGCGACGCAAGTACATGATGTTGGTTTGCACTTAAAGAAAAATGAAGAGGGCGAGCTTGGCTTTGAAGTCTTAGTTGGTGGTGGTCTTGGACGCATTCCCGTCCTTGGTAAAGTCATCAATGAGTTTTTACCACGCAAACATTTGCTCAGCTATCTAGACGCTATATTACGCGTTTATAACCTGCATGGCCGCCGTGATAAAGGCAGTAAATACAAATCGAGAATCAAAATCTTGGTCGACACGCTGGGCGGACCTGCCTTTGCCAAATTGGTCGATGCCGAGTGGGAAGCGCATACCAAAGACGGGCCGCTGACGCTGACGGATGAGAACTTTGTAACAGCGAGCAGTTTTTTTAGTGAGCCTGATTATGTAGCCTTCGATGCGCTACAAGTACAGTCCGATTTGCAGCAGCAATTAAGCGCTGATAAAGACTTTGCCCATTGGTATCATCAAAATACCGTGGCACATAAAGTCGCAGGATACCGCGCAGTGGTGATCTCCTTAAAAGCTGGCCTAGTCGACGGTAAATATGTCCCGTCTGGCGATGTTACCGAGTCACAAATGGATGCGCTAGCAGACCTTGCCGACAAATATAGCTTTGGCGAGCTGCGCGGTACGTATCAGCAGAATTTAGTCTTCGCTGATGTACAAGCCAATCATCTTTATGAGCTGTGGCAGCAATTATCAGATTTGCATTTAGCCCGCGCTAATATCAATACCTTAACCGATATGATTGTCTGCCCGGGTTGGGATTACTGCTCGCTTGCCAATGCCACCACGCACAACATTGCTGAGCAAATCGAGAAGCAGTTTACTGATCTCGATTATCTCTACGATTTGGGTGATATCCGCCTCAACATGTCGGGCTGTATCAATGCCTGCGCGCACCATCATACGGGCGATATTGGTATCTTAGGCGTTGATAAAAAAGGCGAGAACTGGTATCAAATTAGCCTTGGCGGCAACTCGAGTAACGATGCCAAATTGGGTAAAATACTCGGCCGCTCCGTCCCTACTGAAGCGGTCGCTGACACCATTCAAAAGATCGTTGATGTCTATGTCGATCTGCGTGCGACCACTGACAATGACGTTGAAAGCTTTGGCGAATTGGTTGAGCGCGTTGGGATCGATCCTTTTAAGGAGAAGGTCTATGGCTAATCATCATATTTTGGATAGTCACGGCGTTGATATCAGTCACAAAGATAATTGGCATGCATTGAC
>JARIAA010000172.1 GCA_029264635.1 Psychrobacter sp.
TTCGTAGCGATGATGCGTACTCGCCAGGTAATGTCGCGGACAAGCGCCCTGACCGCGCCGCTATTGTTTATAGCCAGCGCTGCCGCGAAGCGTATCCTGATGTGCCCATTATTTTGGGTGGTATCGAAGGCAGCCTGCGCCGCATCGCTCACTACGACTACTGGTCGGATAAAGTACGCCGTAGTATTTTGCGTGATGCACGTGCCGATGTTTTACTGTATGGTAATGCCGAGCGCGCCATCGTCGATGTGGTGCATGGTCTCTCAAAAGGCTATACCTTTGAGCAGATGAGCAAATTGCGCGGCACAGCGTATTTACTCACCCCAACGCGTCGTCATTGGCAAGCCGATATGACAGAGATCACCAGTAATGACGTTGACACGGTTGGTCGTGTTGATCCAATCATCAATCCGTATGTCATGACCGAAGACGTTGACAGCTGCAAAATCGAGCAAGAAAAACCATCTGACTCACCTGTCGGGCAAGCTATGACAGGCATGTCAGCGCAATATGCGAAACAGTATCAGGGCTTCGTTGCAGAGCCAGTCACCAATAAAATCATCAATGCTGACCAAGTTAATGAAGACACGCAAGTGGTGCAAATGCGTGGTTTCGACAAGCCAATGACTGCCCGTAAGCACAAGCTTAAATTACCGCCCCGCGAAAAAACCGTCATCCGTCTGCCTGATTATGAACACGTTAAATCTGACCCCGTACTCTATGCCCATGCTAGTCGTATTTTGCACCTAGAAACCAATCCATGTAACGCACGTGCGCTTGTGCAGCGTCATAGCAGCGGTGCTGGTAATTCGCACACCTCAATCGATGTTTGGCTCAATCCACCACCGATTCCGTTATCAACGGAAGAGATGGATTACGTCTTTGATTTGCCGTACGCCCGTCTTCCGCATCCAAGCTATGGTGACGCGCGCATTCCCGCTTATGACATGATCAAGTTTTCAGTTAATATCATGCGTGGCTGCTTTGGTGGTTGTACGTTTTGTTCGATCACTGAGCACGAAGGGCGCATTATCCAAAACCGCTCAGAAGAGTCTATCTTACGTGAAGTCGAAGCGATTCGTGATACCGCTCCAAACTTTACGGGGGTGATATCAGATTTGGGCGGCCCAACAGCGAATATGTATCGTCTCAACTGTAAAGATGAAACTATTGAGAAAAACTGCCGTAAGCCGTCTTGTGTCTATCCTGATGTCTGCGAAAACCTGATGACCGATCATAGCAATTTAACTAAGCTGTATCGTAAAGCGCGTGATATCAAAGGCGTGAAAAAAATTCTGATCGCCTCTGGTCTGCGTTATGACTTGGCGGTTAAAGATCCTGAATACGTCAAAGAATTGGTCAGCCATCATGTTGGTGGTTATCTCAAGATTGCGCCTGAGCACTCAGAAGAAGCCGTACTGTCGAAGATGATGAAACCTGGTATGGGTAGCTATGATAAGTTCAAAGCCATGTTTGAGCAGTTCAGTCAGGAGGCGGGTAAAGAGCAGTATCTGATTCCCTACTTTATCGCGGCGCACCCAGGCACCAGAGATGAAGACATGATGAACCTTGCGCTGTGGCTAAAAAGTCATGGCTACCGCGCCGACCAAGTGCAAGCGTTTTATCCGAGCCCGATGGCGACGGCGACTACCATGTACCATACCCATAAAGATCCATTACATAAGATCAGCCGCTCTGAAGGCGACATGGATATCGTCAAATCAGGTAAGCAGCGCAAACTACACAAAGCATTCTTACGCTATCACGATCCAAAAAACTGGGTACTGTTACGTAAAGCATTGCAAGATATGGGCCGTAGCGATTTGATTGGTAAAAACCGTGGCTGCTTAATACCGCCATTTAACGCAAGCTTAGAGGGCCGTGATGCCGCGCAAGACAGCTACCAATCAGCGCGTAAAAAGAACAGCCGCCTCGGTAACTACTCAGTGAAGCGCAATAATAATAGCGCCAGCGCCACAAAAAATACCTCGAGCAAAAACACTAAAAAGGTCAACAAAGGCAACTTTCAAACCCAGCACACGGGTTTGCCGCCCCGTAAAACCAAGTAGTAGTTATCAGTATAAAAATGGCCAATTACATTAGTCAGCCGTTGAGTAAGGAAGCTTATAGTTAACAAACAATTTCTAACATTTATCAATCGGTGTTTTCGTTACCATATGCGTCATATACTTAACGAGCTGTTAAACCCAGATAAACGATACTGCTTAGATAAACGATACTACTCGATGCTTTTGGAGACGACTATGAATGCCCTAGCTAAAATCGCGACTGCTCTACCTGTCCTTGCACTACTGAGCGCCTGTGCGACTACTGCGCCGACACCGACTGTGCCAGACAATATGCCTGCAACGCCAAGCACCTCTACGCCTGCCTCAGAAAGCGTCACTAACGTCGCCTATGATCGTATGATGCCAGCGCCTTATACCTGCACAGATGATAGTAAAATCTTGGCAAAACAATCTATCAATAAAAAACAAGTGATGCTAAACGCCACTTTGCCTAAAGTAAACTGGTCAGAGCAGCCCATTATCTTAAATGGCGGCGTGGAAGGCGATACAGCAAGCTACGTGAATGAGTCAAACCCAGAAGTGATCTATGCCTGGCACATGAAGGCTGATAAAGGTATCATGGCCATGAAGTGGGCTGACGGCAAAGAATACCAAGTCAACTGCCAAGTAGGTAGATAGTGATTTTGGTTTAATCGTTAATTGACAGTGATAAACCTATAATGGTTAAACCAGCACTAGTATAAACAGTCATCTTAGGGTGGCTGTTTTTTTATGTTTGATTTAATAGCACTCCGTTGCATTTAGCTAGTGAAGCGCGAAGAAAGCTGTCAAAATAGGCTTCTAGAAAAAATGATTTACTGCAGATACTAAAGAGGATAGGTCAATGACGATGCGTCTAACGAGTATGATGATAATCGCTACGGTGAGCATGTGGGCGCTGACAGGCTGTAGTAATAGTGAAGTTGCAGCCAGCACGCCTGCCATGACCACTGAGGCTAATACTACAACGACCACATCAGGTGATGATATTGACTGGTCAGCGATAGCAACCAATGAGACACCTGCTGAGCGCGCTGACTATGTCTACCCCTTTGCAATCGATAGCCAAAACGTGCGTGATTATGCAGAGTACTTCAACATTGATAATGCGACCGCTCAGCACAACCTAACTATCAGTATGGCAAGCAATGAAGCGCTATCAAAGGTGCTCGATCAGCTCAGCGGCCGTTATACATCGCATGAGCTAACCGACGGCAAAGAGATGAAGCTTATCATTCATACCACGTCCGATGTTAATGCCAGCAGCTACGACTATGTGTTATCCGATGACTTTGCTAAAGGGCTGGTATTGCCTATCGTGATTGTGCCGGATGGGGTTAAGAGTGAGGTTGATGTGCATGGAGAGGTGGCGGAGAATTAGATAATATTCTGGAAGCTCAATTTGAAATTAATAAGGCATTAGAACTCTATATGATTGAGCCTAAAAGTATCTTTTTTTAAATTAAAGAAAACTTCTATCTTTAGAGTAATATTTTCAATAACTATGTCTAATTGCCTTTGCATTTCTTCGAGACCCATATTACCGCTTAGTCTGTATAATGCATCTTCTCGAGTAAATGTTAATGGCATTTTCTTAAGTTGTT
>JARIAA010000182.1 GCA_029264635.1 Psychrobacter sp.
CACAGCTGACAAATAACAAAATAGAGGGAAACAGACGTAACCAGCGGCCTTGACGCGGGCGTACTTGCGCAAGTGGCACGGCGAGCATTGGTGCGATAATCATGAGCCAAGGCAGGGCAAAGCGATAACCCAGCTCACCTTGTGCTGCCCGTAACGCATTGACACTGCCAACTTGCGCATTACCGGTTGCCGCTTGCCATAATGGTCCAATGGCTTGAGTTTCGATGTTATTCTCAGTCACGACGTCTTTGGACGATTCGGTCAATGTAATACGGTAGCGATCAAAGCCCACTTGATTATATTTCAAGCTTCCTGCGCCCACCTCATAACGACGACCTTGGAATAAATCCAGTTGCGTCACGCCGCTACCGCTGTTTTCTACCTGCACCGCACGCTTGGCTAAGGTAATAGTATCTTTACCAATAGACTGGCTGCTATCATCAATAATATTTACCACTTCATCAGGTAGCTCACTAAATTGGTCTGAACGTTCAGCGTTATCGACCCCATTCGTATCTGTAGCAGTTGTCTGATTATTTGAGCGCTCTTTATCGATGGGCTTTGATTGAATCAGTACCACATCTTGTAGCTGTTTTTTGTCATCGCTAAGACTGCCGACATACAGATGATTGTTGCCACTACTCATAAACTCATTCGGACGAATCAAATCAAAAGCGCTCGTTAATGCTTGCTCCTGCCAAACCGTCTCAGATGAGCGCACCCCCCATGGCTTACCGACGATTGATAAAGCTGCCTCACCCACAAACAAAACTAGAATTAGCGGCGTCATGAGGCGTGCAAGCTTACCGCGTGATACTCCGCTGGCATTAATGACTGCCATTTCTTGATCGACATACAAACGCCCAAACACCAGCATCAATGCAATAAAAAAAGACAAAGGCAGGATAAGCTCTAAAAAGTACGGCAAGTTATAACCAATAATGATAAATAACAAACTGATATCAAGGTTTCCCTCAGCCGCAATCCCAAAGTAGCGTATTAGGCGACCACCAAGCATCATGACTATCAAAAAACCCAATACCAAAGCAGTGGTTGCGGCAACTTGACGGGTCATATAGCGGCGTAATATCACAATAGGTACTCTTAACGGTTGGCATTCGCGCGACTTATCGCAGGCTTAGTGACAGCTTTAAACGTGACAGCTAGATAGTATATATACAGCGCTATTTAATAAAATACTTAAACAGATATAAACACAGACCTGTTATTTGTTAGATATATTATCCAAACTTTAGCGCTTAAGATAACCGCTAATGCTAGCATGTTTTGATAAAAAATAGCGCTGAAATGTGTTCGAAAACATTACCTAACCCTCACAAGCGATGCTGTACTATTTCTTTATATTACTTAATTGCTATTACTATAATCAGGTAGACCTGTCTAGCGAAAGCTAAAATGAAAACCCTTTAGCGCTAAACAGTTTTTTTTATTTAATTTAGAAAGGTTTGTTTGTCATTCGTATCATACACCGAACGATGACGGCTATTAATTGCTAAACTTAACTGATTGCTAGACTGAGTGTGCTAACAAATTTATAGTCGCTCATAACATTCATACTTATAACGTCTCATGGAGAATAAAATGTCTAACCCCTCTACCTTACTCGAGCTCGCTGGTGGTGAGTTTGAAACGCTTGATTGGTCGCATTGTGCCATTGTCTTTGTTGATTTCCAAAACGAATACGTTGATGGTGCCATGCCATTAGGGCAGTTAGGCAGCAAAGCTACGGCAAATGCTCGCTTATTGCTTGATAAAGCACGCCAAGAAGATATCCCCATCTTCCATATCGCCCATCATGGTGAAGAAAATGGTCGTGTATTTGATCCCTTATCTTCTAACGTCGAGATTGTAGACGCTCTCAAACCCGCTGAAGACGAAAAACTCATCACTAAGAAGCATCCTAACGCGTTTTATAATACAGCGCTCCAAGAGCTTATAGAAGCGACTGGCAAACAGCAGATTATTTTTGCAGGTTTTATGAGCCATATGTGTGTCAGCTCAAGCGTAAGAGCCGCTTTTGATTTGGGCTTTCAGAACTTTGTCTGTTATGACGCTTGTGCCACACGCGCGCTTCCCAATGCTAAAAGAGAGACCATCAGTGCTGAGGTTATGCATGATACGGCGATGGCAGCGCTGCAAGATAGATTTGCCGCTTTATTGTCAACGGATGATGTTATCAGCGCTTAATCTATAGCTGATATCATAGTAGATATTGAACGATCTACTACTGATATTTGCTGTCTGCGCACGTGCCCTTCAGTATGCTACACTATTGGCAGCGCTAAACACGCCCAACCTTTATATAAACAAAGAAACGGGTATTTAAAAATATTACTCACTTTCACCATAATAAGGATAACGATATGAATATTAAATTATCTCAACACCTACCAAAAACCCATACTCAAAAAATACTTAAAAAAGAAGCAAAAAGTAAAGATGAGTCTTGCTTGGTTGTTTTAGTCGATGATAAACAAAACGTTTTTGCCAAATCTGCTTTGACAGAGTATGCCGATCGTATCGAGCAGCTGATTGAAGTGTCTCACTTCAAAGGTAAAGCGTGCGAAACCGTCGCTGATTATGCATTGGCAGGGGACAAAAAAACCACGAAGCAAAACCCTGTACAACTGTTGCTAGTCGGTGTAGGTAGCGTTGATAAGCTCAGTGAAGCCGTACTACAAAAAATTGCTAAGACTATTTATAACAGCACCCAAAAGCGCGTAGCATCTATTACTGTTGATTTAGGTGACGCATTGGAAGAAAATCAATTCAGTCAATTTGCTCTGAATTTGTTGGCAGCAAGCTATCGGTTTGATAAATACAAATCTGAGCAAACCACGTCTGTACTGACTGATATTTATATGATTGCTGATGAGTCGTTACAGCCAGCCTTAGATTTTGTCCAATCCGTATTTGTCGGCCAAAGCTTAACGCGTGATGTGGCCAATGAGCCAGGTAATATCTGCTTTCCCGCCTATATGGCAGAGCAAGCGCAGGCACTTGGAAAAGCTTACCCTGATCTACTAAAAGTCACCGTACTTGGTGAAGATGAGATGTCAGCGCTCGGTATGGAATGCTTCTTAGCAGTCGCGAAAGGCTCCACTAAAGAAGGCAAGCTTGTGTTAATGGAGTACCAAGGTAAATCAAAATTTAGTGCACATACAGGCGCAACCAAAGAAGCGACGAGCGCTGCAAAAGTCAGCGGTGGTTTAAAAGCCCTTGCTGATAAATTACCAACTAATCTGCCTACTAAGAAAACGGCCAAAAACACCGTTAAAGAGAACGTTGACAACACCCAAACGTCAAACGATGATGCGCCTATCGTATTGGTTGGTAAAGGGATTACGTTTGACTCAGGTGGTATCTCTATCAAGCCAGGTGCAGCCATGGATGAGATGAAGTTTGACATGGGCGGTGCAGCAGCAGTATTGGGTACGATGAAAGCCTTGTGTGAGGCGCGTCTGCCTATCAACGTCGTTGGTGCTTTGGCCTGCGCAGAAAATATGCCATCAGGTGACGCAACTCGCCCAGGCGACATTGTTAAAGCCATGAATGGCAAATCAGTTGAGATCTTGAATACGGATGCAGAAGGGCGCTTAGTATTGGCAGATACCTTATGTTATGTACAGCGCTATGCGCCATCTGCTATCATTGATGTTGCTACTTTGACAGGCGCTTGTGTAGTGGCATTGGGTCATGTGCGCTCAGCGGTCTTTAGTAATGACGAGGATGTGTTGTTCGCCTTAGAAAATGCAAGCGACCAAACAGGCGATCTTATTTGGCATATGCCGATGGATGATGCTTATCAATCACAACTTGACTCGCCGATCGCTGATATGCAAAACATTGGTGGTAAAGGTGCTGGTGCGGTGACTGCTGCTTGCTTCTTGTCGCGCTTTGTTGAAGAAGGTCAAGCATGGGCGCATTTAGATATCGCTGGTACCGCATGGAACTCGGGTGCCGAAAAAGCAGCGACTGGTCGCCCTGTCCCGCTATTTATGCAGTATCTAAAAAACCGCTTAAATAGGGCGTAATTGGTTTATAAAGAACCTGTTGATGAAAAATCAATTTATGAAAACCACTTTATGAAAATCAGTTTTTATGTATTAAGTGAGAGTAAAGCCCAAGATTTCTTGGGCTTTATTTGTCAGCTTACCCAAACCGCGCTCAATAAAAGCACTCAATCAAGATTGTTGATTCTTGTTGAAGATAACGCGTTGTTGTCAACGCTTGATGAGGCGCTATGGGCACAAGAGATGACAAGCTTTATACCGCATCAACGCCTTTTGAACATAGACACTAATGACAATACTAATATCGATACTAAAACCGACATCGATGTTTTTAGTCGCCAGACTTTAGCACCTGTACTGCTTAGCAACTATATGCCAGCAGGTTTCAATGGTATCGTTCTTAATACAACGATACATCCTATTAATAATTTTATCACAACCATAAATAACGCTCATCCCACTCGGGTTCTTGAGTTCATTAAACCTGATGCTACCAGCGTCCAAAAAGGTCGTGACAAATATAAGCGCTATCAGCAATTAGGCTACGAGCTGACGCATTTTAAAGTCTAGATGACCTGTAGTGAGATATTGATGCCCTTTGTGTTTAGTTTGTTATCTCTACCATCTTTTATGATTACTCTTTGTTATCTACTTTAGAGATGGACTTATTTTTAGTAATAAGCGCTATTTCATAACTGCTTTTTGCTGCTCTTTTGCATTTTCATCTATCCTTTGTCCTTATATTCTTATACTATCTCCCCATAAACGGTGCTGTCATCACCTTAATATGTCGTTAGGCGGATGTGTTAAAAGATGCTACCATCTTTTAATTGTTTGACTATTTTAATCAAAAATACGTTTTTTCAGCTAACTTGGGGATGAATAGATGCGCTCATTAATTGCGATGTACCAGCGTATAGGGCTGGTGCCGCTAATTATTATTGGTTTAATATTAGGAATATTAGTTGGCTGGCTTGCGCCTAGTATTGGTATTGCATTAGGATTGTTAGGTACATTATTTGTAGGCGCGCTAAAAGCAGTCGCTCCGATACTGGTATTTGTTTTGGTCATGGCAGCTATTAGTCAGCATCGTAGTGGCAATGAGGTTTACGTCAAGCCTGTACTTATTATGTATATTTTTGGCACATTTTTGGCGGCGTTGACCGCAGTTGCAGCAAGCTTTTTATTCCCGACTGAACTGATATTAATTAACGCTACTATTGATCAAGTACCCCCTACTAACTTAAAAGAAGTCTTAACCAACTTGCTGCTGAATTTGGTTGCCAACCCAGTCAATGCAATTGCCAATGCCAACTATATTGGTATTTTAGCTTGGGCCATTATTATTGGCTTTGCGCTTCGTCAAGCCAGCGACACTGCCCGTACGGTCGTAAATGATTTCTCTAACGCTATCTCACAAGTGGTCAAGTGGGTCATTGCCTTAGCGCCGTTTGGTATCTTAGGTTTGGTTGCCAATACTGTCGCCGAAACTGGGTTTGCCTCTTTGGCAGGTTATGCCCGTATTTTGATGGTACTGGTCGGTTGTATGTTATTTATTGCTTTAATCGCCAATCCTATTATTGTCTTTATAAAGACTGGTAAGAACCCTTACCCACTCGTATTTACTTGTCTGCTAGAGTCTGGCATTACTGCTTTCTTTACCCGTAGTTCGGCTGCCAATATTCCCGTCAATATGAACCTTGCACGCAAACTAGGTTTGCATGAAGACACTTATTCAGTCACTATTCCACTAGGTGCGACGATTAACATGGCAGGCGCAGCGATTACCATCAACGTATTGACGCTTGCGGCTGCCAATACTTTGGGTATTGAAGTGACCTTTGCTTCAGCTTTATTATTAAGTCTGGTTGCAACGATTAGTGCTTGCGGGGCCTCTGGTGTCGCTGGCGGTTCGCTGCTACTCATTCCACTTGCTGCAAGCTTATTCAGCATTCCAAATGACATTGCGATGCAGGTGGTCGCCATCGGTTTTATCATTGGTGTCATACAGGACTCTGCAGAAACGGCTTTAAACTCCTCAACCGACGTACTCTTTACAGCAGCAGCTGATCCTAAATACGCGCGTTGATTTTTAGAAACTATCTACTCTGAAAACAAAAAAGGGCTAATCAAGGCCCTTTTTTATGTGTTTTTTGTAATCGTTAAACTACTTCAAATGATCGATATCTACTACGATTAT
>JARIAA010000195.1 GCA_029264635.1 Psychrobacter sp.
TGTAATGACCCCACTCATGTAAGGCGATGAGTGGACCTAAGACAAATATTGCCGCAAGTAGCGTTAATAAAAACGTCATGATCTTTTCTCAATATGCTCTTTTAACATCGTTTATCAAATGACTGAACTTCTATGGACTTATGCCAACTTTGCCACTAACGTATCAGTATGCTGACGCGCTATGTTATCAATCGCTAAAATATCTTCAATATCGGCAGTCTCATTTAATACCGCTACTTGTATCTCATCTAGTGCTTGCGCATTAATATCAGCAATATCAGTCAGACGAATCTGCCCATTTAAGAATGCGGCAACTGCAATCTCATTGGCCGCATTTAGTACAATCGTGGCCTGCGTACCCGCTTGCATCGCTTGTCTTGCCAAACGCAAACAGGCGACTTGTTGCAAATCAGGCTCAATAAACTCTAAACCGTTTAATGCAAATAAATCTAATGGCTGCGAGCCACTATCGATACGGTCAGGGTAACTGAGGGCATGGGCAATGGGCGTTTTCATATCCGGACTGCCCAGCTGCGCTAAGAAGCTGCCATCGCTATATTATACCATTGAGTGAATGATACTTTGTGGATGAATCACCACATTTATCTTACTTTCTGGCATATCAAACAAATGACAGGCCTCAATCAGCTCAAGTCCTTTATTCATCATCGTTGCAGAATCGATTGATATCTTTTGACCCATCGACCAGTTTGGATGTTTAACGGCCTCAGCGACGCTTGCCTGCTGCATCTGCTCAAACGATTGCTGCAAAAACGGTCCGCCAGATGCCGTTAACCACAATTTACGTACGCCGTGGCTTGGTTCGTGAATTTGAGTATTATTTTGTTGAATAGAAGGTGGCAAACACTGAAAAATAGCGTTGTGTTCGGAGTCAAGTGGTAATAAAGTCGCATGGTATTTTTTGACGGCGTTAATCATCACCTGCCCTGCCATCACGAGCGCCTCTTTATTGGCAAGCAAGATACGTTTACCCGCGCGTGCGGCCGCCAATGTCGATGGTAGTCCTGCCGCGCCAACGATGGCAGCGACCACAGTATCCACTTGCATGTCGATAGCAATGTCTATTAACCCCTGCTCACCACCAACCACGTCAATAGCCAAACCAGCTTCATTAAGTCGTTGAGCAAAATCATCAACCTCAGCCATCGGCACACAAACGCAGGTTGGCTCAAATTGCTGGCAAAGTGCAAATAATTTATCTAAACGCTGATGACCTGATAGTGCATAGACCTCATAGTCTTGCGGGTGCAACGCTAAAATTGCTAATGTGCTGTCACCAATAGAGCCTGTTGCGCCAAGTACAGCGATGCGTTGCGTCATAACCGTTAATGCCTATAATATCGCTAATAAAATAGCGTTAAAAAAATAAAATATCAAAAATATTCAGTCAACAATACAATATTGCTGACTTTACAAAATGTAGAGTGGATACCAATGACTATTATAGAATACTCAGAGATCTAGACAACAAACAGCCCTAAATGCTGTATTGCCCAAAAGCCAAGCGCAAATATCGGTGTGGCAGATAATAATGAATCAATGCGATCAAGGATACCGCCGTGTCCTGGCAAAATAGTCCCTGAGTCTTTGACATTAGCACGCCGCTTAAGCATCGACTCAAAGAGATCACCCAATACCGAAGCCAAGATCGTCACAGCAGAGAGCGCGACAA
Source organism: Psychrobacter sp. (assembly GCA_029264635.1). Classification (GTDB taxonomy): domain Bacteria; phylum Pseudomonadota; class Gammaproteobacteria; order Pseudomonadales; family Moraxellaceae; genus Psychrobacter. The sequence continues at coordinate 1,694 of JARIAA010000195.1, forward strand.
AAGCTGCCAAGGCCATACCCGTTAGCTGCAATTTAAAGACACTAATGGCAATGACCACCAGCAAGCCTGTGACCAATCCGCCAGCAAGTCCTTCCATACTTTTATTAGGTGAGACATTGGGCGCCATTTTGCGCCGACCAAGCTTACGCCCAACGAAGTAAGCGCCGCTGTCTGCACACCATACTAACAAGAACACGTACATAAGCCACCATGGCGACAGCTGCCATAAGTAGAACATCGCAGTGATGGAAGCAGTTAATATTACTACTCCCATCAAACCCAGCTTTCTACCATACCAGTTAGTATGCGTCGGAAACTTACCCACCCATGAAAGCGCCATCAGCCAAATAATTAAAGACGCGATCCACCAAAATACCCAAGTGACCTTTAATAATAATGAGGTCAAGGTAATCGCTAGCACCATCACAACAAAAACAACAGGCTGACGCCATCTAGGCATGAGTTTCGTCCATTCATGCGCTGCAATGGTCACCCCAATCGCCAGTAAGGGTGCAAACAAGATGGGCGTTTTGCTTGCAAACAGTGCAATCCCAACAATAATAATCAAAATAATTGCTGTTTTAATCCGTTGCCACATACCGATCAGGCCTTTTAGTAATAAGAAACATTTGCTCGATGCTACAGTATAGCAGTTAATATAAACGCGTCGACTAGCGTAAGACCTGCGTCTCAATTTGTTCGCTGGTTTTACCAAAGCGGCGTTGACGCTGAGCAAATTCTGCTATCATATCTGCAAGCTCATTTGCGGTAAAATCTGGCCACAATGTTTGAGTAAAAAACAGCTCTGCATAAGCCGTTTGCCACAATAGAAAATTGGAAATTCGATATTCACCGCCGGTTCTGACTAACATATCTACAGCAGGCGCATCAGCCAACTGTACATATTGCCCTAATAAGTCACTGTCAATATCTTCAGCGCGCAAATCGCTTGCTTCAACTTTTAAAGCCAGCTGCTTTGCGGCATGGGCAATATCCCACTGCCCGCCATAACTGATGGCAATGACGAGCGTCATCGCTTCAAAGTGTGCCGTTTTGGCTTCTGCATCGAGCATCAATGCTTGTAATTCATCATCAAGCTGACTGCTATCACCGATGAAGCGTAGCCGAATACGGTACTTATTCATCCGCGGCATTTGCTCATGAATCGTCGAGGCCAATAGGCGCATAAGTAGTGCCACCTCACTTGGTGGTCGTTGCCAATTTTCACTTGAAAACGCAAATACGGTCAATACCTGAACCCCAGTCTCAAGGCAATACTCAACAATAGGATCCAGCGCATCTTTACCAGCAATATGTCCTTCACCGCGCCCCAAAGCGTTTGCTTTTCCATACCGATTATTGCCATCCATAATGATAGCAATATGGTGAGGAATAAGGACAGAGCTCAAAGGAATGGAAGTAGACATGGACTAGACTGCTTATTATAGAAGTGAATGATAAAGATAGGGTATAGCGCTATGGCTTTAAAAAGCTTATTTTATTAAAACTGAATTAAAAAGTATGACGGTTATCATAACGTGCGTTAACGTATTTAAAAAGCAAAGCATCGAAATTTCACCTACTTATCATAAGCTAGATGTATCAGCCAGTATTTACGCGATTAAAACCAGATAGACGGCGTACAAGAATAAATAATTTATAGAAATAGACAGCCAATAGTAAAGGACTATTGACTGTCCGCTTAAAATTATTATCGATAAGGGTGTGGCTTATACTGCCATCAGCTCAGTTTCTTTATTATCAAGACGTTTATCAATGGTCTCAATGAACTTATCGGTGATTTTTTGAATATCATCACTCGCACGGCGCTCGTCATCTTCTGATATCTCTTTTTCTTTTGCCAAATCTTTGATGTCATTCATCATATCGCGGCGGATATTACGAATAGACACGCGGCTATTTTCAGCTTCACCACGCGCAAGCTTTTGCATATCACGGCGCGTCTCTTCTGTCAAAGCTGGCATAGGTACGCGAATCACATCAGCGGTCACAGGATTCAAACCCAGATCTGCTTCACGAATGGCTTTATCTATCGCTTGTACCATAGTGCGCTCGAATGGCTGCACAAGTAGCGTACGCGAATCTTCCACGTTGACACTTGCCACTTGGTTGAGCGGCGTATCTGCACCATAATAGCTCACCATAACGCCTGACAACATCCCTGGGTGCGCGCGGCCAGTACGAACCTTACTAAAAGTGCCTTCAAGCGCCTCTAATGTCTTTGCCATACGGGCTTCGCCGTCTTGCTTAATCTCTTTAATCATCATCTGTCCTTATTTATCGATACCGATAATACTCAATGTTGTTAGGTTATTATTAGCTATGATTTTACTGCAATTTATAACCGTTGGTTATCATCTCTTTGCTCATAAATCATTATTGTTCATTAATGATAAACGCGCGTGCCTTCGTTTTCACCCATCACGACATTTAATAATGCGTTGGGCTTGGTCATATCGAAAACTTGTAGCGGTACGTTATGTTCACGGCATAGTGCAATAGCGGTCAAGTCCATGACGCCAAGTTTTTGCTCTAGCACCTCATCAAAGGTCAAACCGTCGTATTTGACCGCATCACTATGTAGGCTTGGGTCTTTATCATAAACGCCATCGACTTTAGTTGCCTTTAGGATAAGACCCGCTTCAATCTCAATGCCGCGCAAACAAGCGGCGGTATCGGTAGTAAAAAAAGGATTACCCGTACCCGCAACAAAGATACACACTTCACCGTTTTTTAGATAACGAATCGCGTTACGACTGCTGTAACTTTCAGTCACCTCTCCAATTGGCAAAGCTGACATCAAACGTGTTTTGATATTACGGCGCTCAAGCGCGTCACGCATCGCAAGGCCATTCATCACTGTCGCAAGCATACCCATCTGATCACCAGTGACACGGCCAACCAAACCCTCTTTTTGTAGCTGCGCGCCGCGATATAAGTTACCACCGCCGACGACGATGCCGACTTGTACCCCAAGACCACGTAAGTGCGCAATAGACAAACTCATCTTGTCGAGCACGTCGGTATCAATACCCATATCTTTGCCGCCTGCTAAAGCTTCGCCAGAGAGTTTGAGCAATATACGAGAGAAACGTGGATTTTTGTCAGACATGAGGGCACCTTTTTTATCGTTAATTTATGGTTAAAATCAATAGGGTTAGAGCACAGACTAAAACATACCGTCCAATCATGCAGCCTAATATAGATAAATAGGCTAAATTGCGATAATTGTAGCAAAAACTGCACGCCATTGGGCAATTTTCAACAACAATGAATGATGGGTTTTCATTTAGTTACTTACTTAGCCGCTCAATTAGCCACTTACTGAACATTGTTTGTCGAAGCTGATGTAACGCTTTTGACGACATTCCATTAGTCTTGATAACTGGCAAACAAGTCATATTCGCTGGCGTCATCGATCGTAACCGTTAAGAACTCCCCAACTTTTACTTTAGCGGTAATATCATCAACATAGACATGACCATCAATCTCTGGTGCATCCGCATAACTGCGGCAAATCGCAATGTTTTCGTCATCATCGATGTCATCAACCAATACGATTAAGGTTTTGCCGATTTTTTCTTGCAGCTTTTGAGCCGATATGTCTTGTTGTAGCGCCATTAATCGCTCATAGCGTTCTTGCTTAATGTCTTCAGGGACGTGATTGGGCAGATCATTGGCAACCGCACCTTCTACTTCTGAATACGTAAAAGCGCCGACGCGATCAAGGCGCGCCTCGGCTAGCCAATCAAGCAAGCACTGGAAATCTTCTTCGGTCTCACCAGGAAATCCGACGACAAAGGTTGAACGAATGACGATATCAGGGCAAATCTTACGCCATGCTTTAATACGTGCCAAGGTGTTTTCGCTATGCGCCGGACGCTTCATCGCCTTTAAAATACGGTGGCTGGCATGTTGGAACGGGATATCAAGATAAGGCAGCAGTTTTTTCTCGCCCATGAGTTCAACGACTTTATCCACGTGCGGATACGGATACACATAATGCAGACGCACCCAAATGCCTAGGTCGTTCAATGCTTGGCATAAATCATAGAATTTTGACTTAAGCGGCATACAATTCCAAAAGCTGGTCTTATATTTAAGATCTAGCCCATAAGCAGAAGTATCTTGCGAAATAATAAGAAGCTCTTTCACTCCGGCATTTTTAAGCGCCAAGGCTTCGCTCATGACATTATCAATTGGACGCGAAACTAAATCACCGCGCAAGCTTGGAATGATACAAAACGTACAACGATGGTTGCAACCCTCTGATATTTTTAGATACGCATAATGGCTTGGGGTTAATTTAATGCCCGCCTCATTAATCAAATCTATTTTTGGATCGTAGTTTGCATCGAGACTACGGTTTGGCCTTGGCACATACTGCGCAACTGCGGTGATTACTTCATCATAAGCATGCGCGCCCGTTACGGCTAAAACTGCTGGATGCATCTCACGGATTTTCTGCGCCTCTTTACCCAAGCAGCCTGTCACAATCACTTTACCGTTTTTGCTAATGGCCTCTCCAATGGCGTCAAGTGACTCCTGTACTGCTGATTCAATAAAGCCGCAGGTATTGACAACGACTAAATCTGCACCCTCATAGTCGCTTGCCACTTGATAGCCATCTCGGCTTAACTCCGTGATAATACGCTCACTATCGACTAGTGCCTTTGGGCAGCCTAGTGATACAAAGCCAATCTTTGGTGCGGCGCTCACTGGTGCCTGAGCAGTTGCAGCTAAAGAAGCTGAATTCAAATAGCTACTTTGCTCAATACTGCGGTTTTGATTGTGATTGGCTTTATGATGATAAGGTTGGCTTGTATCTATTTGACTCTGCTCTTGCGCTAGTGTTAGCTTGGCAGGATTAAACATAGTGGCAGTATCTTTTAGGTGAATAGAAGCGGGTTGTGCAACATTAGTAGTCGTATTGAGCGACTCAGTAGAAGTTTTGGGCATGGCTGACCTTGATAGAGATAAATTGGCTGTGCGCATTGTACGTTTTTTTTGCAACAATCGCTAGTTCTGTAGCTCTATGGTATTGATTTATGGTTAAATATTCTTGGCTCTACCCTGCCGCTCTACTCTTGATCTTGCATACCCAACCTATTCAATGAAGTCTTCTCGATTTGTCCTTTTTATCGCTTATAGACTTGGCTTACAGTCTTATCAACCTTTATCAATAAATTCGTAAATGACCATAGCAGCAGATTTGTAAAAAGATCAATTTAAAAATAATAGTGATATCAGATGTTTATGCACATGAATGCAAAAAAATCCTAATAAATTTAAAATTATTTGCAAAAAGGTCTTGCCAAACCCTACAAACTCTATATAATAGCCAACCACTAAGACGCACTACCGAATCAGTTATTTATCTAGATGGTGTTTGAATTTAAGCGCTTTTGATGATAAAGTTTTGATAATGGGGCTGTGGCGGAATTGGTAGACGCACCAGATTTAGGTTCTGGCGCCGCAAGGTGTGAGAGTTCGAGTCTCTCCAGCCCCACCATTTTCGGTTAGTACATCTTAGACCAAATGATAAAGCCTGCTTATTAGCAGGTTTTTTTGTGTCTGGCGTTTGGCTTTACGTTAGATACTTTCTAAGCTTTTTAATACTTCATTCATACTCTTATACCGCTTCTCTATCCGCTTCGCTAAAGCCTTATTAATGATTACCTGATAGCGCTGATGCTCAGGCGGCAAGGGTGGAATAGACCCCTGACAATGCTGAATCGCCCACTCTTTTAACGGCTCACTACTTTGATTATCAATTTTAAATGGTCGCTTGCCCACTAATATCTCATACAGCATTATTCCAAATGCGTAGATATCACTTTGCACCGTCGCGCCCTGCCCTTGCCAGCGCTCAGGTGCAAGATAAGCTGGCGTGCCTGCAGGATTTGCTGTGCTGAATTTTTCAGCATTTTTCGCCAACGCAAAATCAGTCAATAATAGATGAGGTGTTGTGCTGCCATTATCAGCACTATTCAGCAAAAAACCATCTAGCAAGATATTACTCGGTTTAATATCATTATGTAGCCAACCTGCCTTATGAAGATCGGATAGCAAGTGCGCGACCTGCTTTATGACTTGCCGTTTTTTTTCATCGCTTAATAGTGGGTATTTCTTATTACTTAGTTGCTGCGCCAAGCTACCATTTTCATAGTAGGGCATGACAATGATACTAAGCTCCCAAAACTGCTCTAGCACTTCTACGCGTATAGTTTTGTAAACTAAAACTGGCGGCACGATATCTTGAAGGGTATTTCGAGCCACATTTGACGGTGAATAACTTAAAGCCGTTAAGACAACCATTTCACGGTGTAAGGTGGACCGATTACAATGATGATCATGATTAAGCTCCCACTTAATCATGACGGCACCAAACTGTGAATGGCGCGCACGCGTTAATCCTTGATAATTAGTTACTTTGGCATGCAACGTTTGGTCATTATTTTGCTGACTCATACGTTGATGAGCTATCTCATAATAGTCTAGCTTTGTCAGTACAGCACTCAATTCTGGCAATAGCTCTTCCGCTTGCAGACGCAGGATTTGCGTTAACGCTTGTGTTGTCGGCAAATTGCTGGCACTATTTTTCATGGTATCACTAAGCCTATGCAAGAATCTTTAAACCACCTTAAATGTAACGTTGATTATTAGAGTCATTATGTCCCTACCATCTAAGCTGTCCACCAACTATGCCTTACCTAACTCTCTACTGAGTTTACTCAGTCAATATCTAACAGAGCACGTAACCCCAACTATCAACATTGATCCTGCACAGCTCGCCTATCGCTGGGTTGGAGGTCGCACGGGGCATTTAGAGCCGTTAGCGGTTAACTTATTTTTAAGTTTAGAGGATTTAAAGGGTATCGATACTCAAAAGTCAAAATTGGTACAAAACACACGCCAGTTCCTTAAAGGCTATCCAGCAAATCACGTGCTCATGAAAGGGACACGCGGCGCAGGTAAATCGTCACTGATTCGGGCACTATTGCAAGCCTATCACAGTGAAGGCTTGCGCGTTATTGAAATTGCTCGCGATGATTTATTGGTGCTCGATAAGATTCGCGCTGCTATCAACGAGCTACCAGCTGATTGCGGTAGTCGCTATGTGGTGTACTGCGATGATCTTGCATTTAACGGTCAGGATGAGAGCTATCGTACGCTAAAAAGTGTATTGGATGGTTCGCTCGATTCTGAGCAAGATAAGCTCTTGGTATATGCAACTAGTAATCGCCGACATCTATTGCCGCAGCTAATGAAAGACAACATCAATATTTATGATGGAAACACCGATGAGGTCAATCCTTATGAGACCATTGATGATACCGTATCGCTCTCTGATCGCTTCGGCTTATGGTTATCGTTTTATCCGATGAATCAACAAACGTATTTGCAAATCGTGCAGCATTATCTAAGCTTACAATCAGCACCAATGACTGTCGACGTTATGAATGCTGATAGTAATAATAAAGCGGCTAATGAAGAACCTCACAAAGAACTCGCTGAAACCATTAGAGCAGCGGCATTGCGCTGGGCATCAGAGCGAGGCGGACGTTCGGGGCGTGTCGCTTATCAGTTTAGTCGTTACTGGATAGGACAATCTCAATTGGCTGCTGCAGATAGTCAATTTTAGCTTATTTGCTATCGCGTGCAGATCCTAAATACTGCACGCGGCTGTCTGTTTGCTCATCAACTATCTTTGCTGCCCCATCTACCAAATATTGCGCAAAATCATCAGCTAACCATAAGTTACCGTGATAAACACTTTTAGCATCCAAGCAGATATGCCCCATATTAGGTGTCGTGCTATTTGGATCATCAAAACCCTGATAACGGGCACTAAAATGCGTCAAAATGAGATTAGGTAGACCGACATCTTGGGCAAACTTGCCAACTTGCTTGGCACTACTATGCATGGGATCAAAGTCTAGGTTTTGAGCTTGAATCTTCTCTAAGACTTCAAAAGTATAAGTCGCCTCATGCACTAATAAGTCCGCCTCTTGTAGCGCAGAGGTTAAACGACTTGGCGTATCATTATCACCCGC
>JARIAA010000219.1 GCA_029264635.1 Psychrobacter sp.
GCTTGTGAGGACACTCGCACCTCAGGGAAGTTGCTAGTGCATTTTGGTATTAACACCAAAGTGAATACGGAGGACAATGACAAAAGCATTCATAAAACCTGGATCGCTGACCAGAGGCGTTCCTGCATCACTAATTAGGGCCACCGAATGCCCTTGTTGGATCATCTCAATGATTTTGGGCGTTTGAATAGCGCTGTTATGTTCATGATAGGCCCAGAGCTTATTGTGTCCACGAGTTTTATTGTCTGTGGTCGCATCGGTGTCATCAGTTTTATGAATGCTTTTGTCATTGTCCTCGGTATTCACTTTGGTGTTAATACCAAAATGTGCTAACAACTTCCCTGAGGTGCGAGTGTCCTCACAAGCGATGATAGCGACTTGTTTTAGTGTCTCAATGGCGCGCGGCGTCATGTCGCTTAAATTACCAATCGGAGTAGCAACGATATACAGACAAGCTGGCATCGCAGTAGGGGTAGACATGAAAACCTCTTGAATATGATGATAAGTAGTAATATATCGGAATAAATCAGGCTAGAATACTAAGATGGCAATAATTTTTAAGCGATTGCACTATCAGCAATGACATTTATCAGCGATCATTAATGAAAGTTACGAAAATATGAGGCTAAATGCTCAATAGTCGTTAGTTTATCATGTTGTGCTATTATAAATCTGAAATCCCTATTTATAGGTAATAGGTAATAGGTAATAGGTAATAGCACTCATTCTCACTGCACGCTATTTTATATAGGACGTTTTATGAAAGACAGGGAGAACAGAGGTAATGGTTCAGCCAAATAACGTTCAGCGTCCACTGGCTTTGACCTCTCCTAAGCAGCGTCAAGGTAGTCTGTTTGAACAGCAAGCCTGTCAATTTTTGCAACAGCAAGGTTTAGTGCTGATTGCGCAAAACTGGCAGCAGCCAAAAATTGGTGAGCTTGATTTGGTGATGTTAGAGACAGGGCAGGCGTGGTCAACCTTGGTTTTCGTTGAGGTACGCCAGCGTTTGCGTTCAAGTTTTGGGGATGCTGCGCTTAGCGTAACCAAAGCCAAGCAGCGAAAAATTATTAAAACAGCCAAATATTTTTTGCAGCAACATCCTAAATATGCGCATTTTGAGTGCCGCTTTGATGTGATTGCCTATAATATTGAACGTTCTATTAATAACAACCCAGCCGTTAATAATGATAAAAACGTTGAACATACAGCAGTTACTTTCCAACCAGAATGGCTTTTAGGTGCCTTTATGGCGACGGCATGGTAGCCATGTTTTTACTTATTGGCGGCTAAGTTTCGAGCTGACTTGTCTACCTCATTATATTTTCAATAAAATATATCAATGACGCCCTGATTTAGTCAGTTATCGTTACTAAAAACCTAACTGCTTATCATAAAAATTAAGTAAAGTAACGACCATAATTTTGCCACATTCTATGACCAATATTTGAATATTGACTGTGTTTTATGAGGAAGACAATGACCAAATTACAGACACTTAAATCCGCTTGCCAAATACCGCGAGTCGCTATAAGCCGTACGATGATGAGTGCTATGGTAATGGCAAGCATTGTCAGTACAGGGTGTACGACCAATTATTTAACCAACAGTACCGAGGGCACTTATGGTGTGCCGGTGACTGAACGGACTATTCCTCAGCGCCTGCTTGATCGTAGTATTGAATATACGGCAAAGGTTAATATCTATGGTTTGCAAGAAGATTTGCAGGCCAATAGCCGGATAAGTATTGATAGCTTTTATAGCGAAGTGCTACTGACGGGCGAGGTACCGTCTGCTGCGCTCAAAACGCAAATCGAGCAGGTAGTCAGCTCTATGCCTGATGTGCGCCGCGTCTATAATGAGCTCAACGTCGGTGTCTCTAGAGGGTATAGCTCGACTGTACATGATGGCTACATCACATCGAAGCTCATGGCTAAAACGGCTGCTAATGATGGTGTCAAAGCTTCTCAGTTAAAATCAGTGACCAATGATGGGGTGGTCTATGTGATGGGACGCGTGACACCCACGCAGCAAAGCCATCTGATTGATATTGCGAATAGCACGGCTGGTATTACTGAATTGGTTTTACTAACGACCGTAGTAGATAACAGAGGTCTACCTATCGGTGATGAAGATATCATGTTTGAGAGCAATCTATCGGATGCATCAACGGCGCAAACAACGTCTGCTGCCCCTATCATCAGAGATTCCTTGCCAGCCAATTCGCCGAGTAGCGACGTACCAAACACGTCAACGATAGAGAATGATAGTCCAGTAGAAGATAGTAATCCAACTGAGCCAGTGCCTTCTAGTCCTTATGTGGATCTATACCAAGACCCATAAAACTAAGACCCATAAAACTAAGATGCATAAAAACAGGATTTATGCAAAATAGCCAGTTTGCAAAATAGCAGAGTCTACAAATGGATACTCTCAGTTTACCGTTTTTAAGCGGTTCGCAATAACCTTAAATAGTCATAACATTAAAAGCACGGCAAATCTTAACAGAGCCGTTAAAATGAGAGCAATAAACGGTTATAAAAAACAGAATAGCAGCGCATTCATTAAAGCAGTGAACGTATTGGCAGCTGTAGACTGCTCAATGATAAGGATAATGGCAATGAAGGGTTCAAATGCTCATAATGTACAACAAAAAATAAAGACGAGCGAAACAACAAACAATATATCGCCAAGCAATCAGTCTCGAGCGACTCGTACGTTGAAACTGGTAGGCGCAAGCGTAGTGGCGGTAGGCGCTCTTACTTTAGCAACTCAGCAAGCTCAAGCACTATCAGCCTTAGCAGTGGTAAACGGTATTACCTCAAGCGGTGGCGTGGCTGTCAGTAAAAATATTTTATATGGTGATGAGCCATTACAAGATTTAGATATCTATTATCCGAAACCCTTGGCGCAAGCGATAAAAGCAAAGCAAGCCATTGGTGCTACTTACCCGATGGTGGTCTTTGTGCATGGCGGCTCATGGGAGAGCGGCAACAAAGATGAGTATGCTTTCGTCGGTCAAAGCTTAGCGCAAGCAGGTTATGTTACCGCAGTAATTAATTATCGAAAAGCGCCTAAGCACGTTTATCCTGATTACGTCGAAGACACTGCCAAAGCCATTGCATGGAGCGTGAATAATGCGCCAAGCCTTTATGTTGATCCCAAACGTTTAGCCGTGATCGGCCATTCTGCTGGGGCATTTAATGCTGTGGCCGCCGTATCCAATGAAGACTTTTTGGCACCTTATGGGGTGAAGCCTACAGATATCGCTGCGGTTATTGGTATTGCTGGGCCTTATAGTTATGACTTTCGTAAATATAATGGCGCAACAGCCTTTGGTGCAACTGCTACCCCAGATGAGGTCATGCCAGACCGTCAGATTAAAGGCGCGCAGCCCTCATATTTATTATTAACGGCTGAAAATGATAACGTCGTCCATGTGACCAATACTGTCAAGATGACACAGGCATTAAAAAATGCAGGCGTGACCGTTGAAACAGGGGAGATCAAAGGGGCTAGTCACGCTACTAGTATTGGGGCAATGGCACCGCCCTTACGCTGGGTCAATGATGTACGCGCGCAAGTATTAACTTATTTAGATAAAACCTTAAAATAGACATTTTGAGCAATCTTACGCTGATGTCTGAGCTTATCAAAAGACAGTACTGTAAGATGCTTAAACTCTTGTTATAATGACGCCTTTATATGTCTATTGAACTCATATAGATCATAACTTTGAATATAATAGGATGTTTTATGAGCATGAACGCCGACGATCTGATCGCCTTTTTACAGCAGCATTTTCCAGACGCTTTTATCCAAGCGGCCAATCAAGGCAACAAGTTTGATGTACGCGTTGTCGATGTAAGCTTTGAGGGCAAACGATCTGTACAGCGTCAGCAAGCTATTTACGCATTGGTCAATGAGAAGATTGCGAGTGGCGATATCCATGCCCTTAACATTCAAGCATTGACGCCCGCTGAGTGGGAAGTGCAGTCAAAAGGGTAGATGGTTTTATTTTTATAGCGCAGGTTTTAAGTTTCTAATTTGCCGCATTTTTTCACACACATAGTTAGGTTGTTACTTTTATGGATCAGTTTTTAATCACCGGTAGTAGTCGTATTGCAGGGGAAGTTACCATCTCTGGCGCCAAAAATGCCGCTTTGCCTTTACTGGCCGCGATGATCTTGGCTGAGACGCCAACGACCTTGCATAACGTACCCTCATTACAAGATGTCAGCACGTTGATTAAACTGATTGCAGGGATGGGTATCGATATTCAAAAGCAAGGCGATACGGTGACTTGCGATACCAAGAATATCGATAACTTCTATGCACCTTACGATTTGGTAAAGACCATGCGTGCATCGATCTTGGTACTTGGTCCACTGCTGGCGCGTTTTGGTGAGGCAGAAGTGTCATTGCCAGGCGGCTGTGCGATTGGTTCACGTCCTGTGGATCAGCATCTCAAAGCGCTTGAGGCCATGGGCGCTGAGATTACCGTCGAAAATGGCTATGTTAAAGCGCAAGCACCAAAAGGCGGCAAGCTTATCGGCTGTAACTTCTCTTTTGATATGATAACCGTTGGCGGTACTGAAAACATCATTATGGCGGCCGCACTTGCAAAGGGTACGACTGTCTTAGGCAATTGTGCCCTTGAGCCAGAAGTGGTTGATCTGGCTAATATGTTGGTGGCTATGGGTGCTAAGATTCGCGGTATTGGGACCGCAACCATGACTATCGAAGGGGTTGAGCGCCTGCATGGTTGTGAGTATTCTGTCGTACCAGATCGTATCGAGACAGGCTCTTATTTAGCAGGCGCACTAATGACTCGCGGTGATGTATTGACCAAAAGGACCAACGCGGCGCTACTACATCCTGTGCTCGAAAAATTCGAGGCCATGGGCGCGATCATTACCACAGGTGACGACTGGATTCGTGCACAGATGGCAGGACGTCCAAAACCGGTTGATATTCGTACTCAGCCACACCCAGGTTTTCCTACCGACATGCAAGCTCAGCTGATGGCCGTTTGCTGCCTTGCCGATGGAACCAGTACTATTATCGAAAATATCTTTGAGAATCGCTATATGCACGTTCCTGAGCTCAATCGCTTAGGGGCTTCTATTCAAGTAGATGGTCACACTGCCGTTGTCAGAGGGGTCGAGACTTTCACTGACTTGTTAATTTCAGCCATTCTGACGGGTGTGAGGTGGTATCTCATGGAGGTTCTGATTTGGATTTCCCTGATGCCGAGCGATGTGGAGCACTTTTTCTCCCACTCTCTCTGCCTCTCATTCCCCCTGCTCATGCTCTCTCTCTCTCTACCAAATATTAAATAAAATCCTTTAAAAAATAGTTACATC
>JARIAA010000247.1 GCA_029264635.1 Psychrobacter sp.
TGCTAATGATTGCTTATACCATTCCTGCGGTGTTTATCTCACTTGAGCTAACTGGTAATCCGATTCCAGGCTTAGGCTTGTTTTCAAACCACGTTGAATCAGGGGTGCCTATCTTAACGAAGCTTGACCAAATTGTAACTGATTTAGGTTTTACAGCTTACACCGCTGATGTGCCTAATAAGCTAAACATGGTATTGTTTACCTTATCTCTCATGATAGGTACAGCGGGTTTACCACACGTTATTATCCGCTTCTTCACAGTGCCCAAAGTCGCTGACGCGCGTTGGACAGCGGGTTGGACGCTGGTATTTATCTCGCTACTATACTTTACTGCGCCGGCAGTAGGTGCGATGGCACGCTTAAACCTTATCGATACTATCTACCCCCAAGGTGTGGATCAGCCAGCTATTGAATATAGTCAGCAACCAGACTGGATGACAACTTGGGAAGAAACAGGTCTTCTTAAGTATAATGACTTGAACAAAGATGGTCGTATTCAGCTTTATAGCGATAGTGGACTTGGTGCTGCTGAGGTTGCTTTAGCAGCTGCACAGGCGGACGGTGGTGATGTTGCTGCAGCGACTGCTGCTGTTGATGAAGCCCGTATTAAGCATGATGCAGAACTTGACGGTATCTTTACTGATAGAGGTTGGGCGGGTAATGAGCTGGATGTTAACGCTGATATCTTAGTATTAGCCAACCCTGAGATCGCACAACTACCAGGTTGGGTTATTGGTCTTATTGCTGCCGGTGGTTTAGCAGCAGCATTATCAACAGCTGCTGGTCTACTACTTGCTATCTCATCCGCAATTAGTCATGATTTGATTAAGCGTAACCTTAATCCAAACATCACTGATGCTCAAGAATTAAAATATGCTCGTATCACTATGGGCGTTGCGATTGTAGTAGCGACATATTTAGGTATTAATCCACCAGGATTTGCCGCACAAGTCGTCGCACTCGCCTTTGGTATCGCAGGTGCTTCACTGTTCCCAGTATTAATGATGGGTATTTTCTCTAAGCGTATCAACAACCTCGGTGCTATCTGCGGTATGTTGACGGGTTTGATAGTTATCCTAGTTTACATCTTTATGTTTAAAGGTTGGTTCTTTATCACTGGTACAGCCAACTTCCCTGATACTGAAGAATACTGGCTATTTGGCATCTCGCCACTATCATTTGGTGCGGTTGCTGCCCTGCTTAACTTTATCGTAGCCTTTGTAGTCTCTTATGCTACTGCACCACCACCTGCTCATATCCAAGAGTTGGTTGAGAGCGTGCGTTCGCCACGTGGTGCTGGCGGTGCTATTGACCATTAATGTGCTAGGTTATAAGTTAAGTGTTAAATAGTAGTACTCATTAATCTATCTATCACTCACAGGCAGTCAGTGCTTGTGAGTGATTTTTTTATCCTATTACTGATATATAGATAGCTTTATAGCTGATTTTTATCGTATTAAACGTACCTCATGTGTCAAGGACTGCTCTTATGCTTTTTGAATTTATGGCTACTTTAGCTGCTGGATTTGGCCTAGCTGGTTTAGCCCTCATCATCACTCACCTTAGTAAACTGGCAGGTAAACGTGCACCAAGATGGTTAATTCCTTTGTTTGGCGCTATCGGTATATTTGGCTTCCAGATTCATCAAGAATATGATTGGTTTGGTCAACAAGTTGCTCAGCTACCTGAAGGCGTTACGGTTGTTAAGACCGTTGAAGAAAGCACATGGTTTCGCCCATGGTCTTATGTCAAACCGCAAACATTACGTTTTATAGCTACCGATAGCGGACATGTACGCGCCAACACAGACAACGAAGACATCTACTTAATTAATTTGTATTTATTTGAGAGACGTAGAAGTGTTCAACGACTACCACAAGTTATTGATTGTAGAGCACCAGCACGAGCGGATTATGTGTTGCAAGAAAAAGACAGTCCGTTAACTATTTATGAACACGTTAAAAAGACGACAGCTTGGCGCCCGTTGACTAAAGATGACCCTCTATTTATTAGCGTATGTTTGAATAAGGTTTAGCGGCCTTTGCATAATCGTGCTTCGAATTTGCTCCTAATAATAAACCGGCGCATAAGCCACCGAAATGCGCTGCAAAAGAGATACCTTGTTGTGGCATTAATCCTTGTTTAATAATCAGCCAATAACCTGCTCCCATAATAATACAAGCCAATAAATACCCCCAGCGCCGCGCAAATAATGCTCCGCCTATCATAAATCCAAGCATCGCAAAACAAAGCCCTGATGCGCCAATATGTATTGACAACGGCGAGCCGATGACCCAAGTTACGACTCCTGAAGCGACAATTAACTTAAGAGTGGTGCGATAAGCATTATTTTCAAACAGTCCAAATAAAAACAAAATTTGTAATAAGGTAAAACTGTTACCCATCAAGTGCGCAAAATTACCATGCATCGTCCATGACGCAAACACACCGATCATGCTACCGACATCTAAAGCACGTGGCACAATGCCGAAAATATTCCATAGACCAAATAGCGCCACTTTATTCAAAAAAAACATGCCCCACATAGGTATTAGCACAAAAGCATATAAACCAATGACTTGCTTAATGCGTACCATCACTAATGTCGTCAACTGCTGCCACTTCATATAATTTTTTACTCTTTTAAAGTTACGATTGTTCGAGCTAAAGTTGCGCTCTAGTGATTTAAAGAAAAAACCGCATTTTCTATCGGCTTAAACGATAGTGATGAAACGTCTCTATTAGCTGCCAATACACTATTGGCATGTAATAATGAGGTGGAGCGGTATGGAACCAAAGCTGTTGGCACAAAACTACGAGCAGCATCAATATGCTTGACTGAATCATCAAAGAAAATATGAGGTGCAAACGTTTTTAGCACTGACGTTTTTTCAAGACCACCTAAAAAAAAAGCCATGTCGACATTCACACCCCATTGCCGTAAGGTTTTGATCGCACGTAAATCGGCGGGCGCATTACGTGCTGTGACTAGAGCAATCTTTATGGGGCAATGACTGAGCCGAGCTGGCAAACGTTCTTGTAATTTAGATAGCTTAATCAACAACTCAGCGTATGGACCTTTCTCTATTGGTAAATCGTGCATTTGTGCTTCACGCTCATGAAAAGCGCGTAACCCTTTTTGCTTATACAACAATTCTCCTGAATCATCGAATAATACGGCATCACCATCAAAGGCAATACGTAGCTGCTCAGTATCTAGCTCATAAGTATTGACAGGCGTAGCATCCAGTATTGCACAAGCACAGATATTGGCGTCGGCAACTTGCTGCGCATCATCACGATTAGTCGTCAAAAACAAATCAACATTAAAATCGTCAATATAAGGAGCAACAAGACTACCCGAGATAAAAGCTGAACGTGATATATGCAGTTTATGCTCACGAATAGCATTGAGCACCTGAATACCTGTGTCGGGACTGCTCTTAGAGACAATCACAACTTCAACCATAGGCGTCTCAATATCTAAATCTGAGTGTTGGCTGCTATAATTATTAAGATTGAGTAGCGCTTTGATCAGTGGGTAACCCGCGCCGATACTTAATGAATCATTTTCACGCTCTACCATATAGTCTCGAAATACTTTAACTGCCTCAGTAGGTCGCTGCTGCAATAATTGCAATAAATACTGTTCAGATTCTGATAGATCAAATAATGCGGTTGCAGAAATTGCTACGATTAAGGTATTACTAAAATCAACTGCCATAATGGTCTCTATTTATCTATTTTATACGTTCGAAATTCTAGCTAATGAGTGTACTACATCTGCTCCATTGTTATAATTATCAGACAAAAAATTAAGGTTCAAGTTGAAACTATTTTGTACCAATTTTTTAGCCTTATACAGTCAATACACTATAGAATAAATACAGTACTATGATGTATATACTTATCTTATATAGGATTGACCATAAACCTTATTTATTGAGCCAACGTTTTCTAATTCCACAAAAAAGCCATATTGCTATGACAACAATATGGCTGAAATATGCATTTTAATTATGAGAATCATGATGCATTTGCTTAGGTATTTCAGGAAAACTTAGTAAGTGAGCTGCCTTCAATGACTTAGACTTTACAGGCAGCACTGACAGCTTTAGCTTTTTCATAAACGCCATTTGCGTCTAAACCTAGAGCATTGACATCAGCAAGGTATTTCTGAGTTCCTTTTTCAAGAGGAGCCTTCCAATCGGGATCGTTTAAAGGGTCTGGAATTTCGACAATCTCATCGCCTTTGTCTTTAGCCGCTTGTATCGCCATCTGGTCGTGCTTATCAAACACTTCGCCAACTTTGTTAGCAAGTGCCATTCCTGAATTTTTGTCTAAGACTTGCTTTAAATCATCAGGCAAGCTCTCGTATTTGTCCTTATTCATAGTCACCATAAGCGCTGAACTATAAAAAGGAATATTGGTATGATACTTGGCAATTTCGTCAATTTTAAAGGCAGTGACCGCTTCCCAAGGGAAGCTCAATCCATCAACTACACCGCGTTGTAAAGCGGTATACATGTCATTGGCGGGTAGCCCTACAGGGGATGCTCCAGCACTTTCAATAATATCGCCAGCAACTGCGGAAGGCCTACGAATACGCATACCTTTCATATCCTCAGGGGTTCGAATCAACTTATTGGTAGTATGAAGAGAACCAGGTCCAGCACCATACATAAATAATAGATGTGTATCTTCGTACTCACCAGCAAGCGTACCATCGTCATAGAGCGTTTGTAGCATGCAGCCCATTTGAGTAGCTGAATTGGACAAACCCGGAAGCTCTGTAATTTGTGTTAATGGAAAGCGGCCATTCGTATAACCATGAGCTTGAGAGCCAACATCGATAGTACCTTTAGCAGCAGATTCATAGGTTACATCTGCCTTGGCAAGGCCCGCCGAAGGATAAAGTTCTACCTTTAAACGACCATTAGAGTCTGTTTCAATCTGTTTAGCCCATGGCTCAAATACCTCTTTACTAATAGAAGACGTGGCTGGCCAAAAATGTGAAAAGCGTAAAACTGTAGTTTCTTCAGAGGTAGAAGGCGAAGCATCAGCGTCATTAGAGGATTGATTAGAACAACCAATAAGACTCAAAGCTGCTAATGCGCCTATTGAAAAAAGAGGAGCTAACTTCATTATCAATTCCTTTTGATAATCATACGAGAGGAGGATTAACCTATATTTTCTATAAACTCAAATAGAAATACTGTCTAAAATTATCAGTTATAATGATATAAGTCAAATCATTTTAAATAGGTCACTAAGATTATCTATAGCTAGGTATGAATTTTAATAGAACCTTAATAAATACAGATTTTTCACGCATAAAAAAAGCCCCCACAACAATGTTGAGGGGGCTTTTAGTAATAGAGCGCTGACGATGACATACTCTCACATGGACGAATCCACACTACCATCGGAGCTACGATGTTTCACTGCTGAGTTAGGGA
>JARIAA010000257.1 GCA_029264635.1 Psychrobacter sp.
TGACGACCATAGCACGATGGCACCACCTGATCCCTTCCCGAACTCAGTAGTGAAACATCGTAGCGCCGATGGTAGTGTGGATTCGTCCATGTGAGAGTAGGTCATCGTCAGCTCCTTATTCCTAAAAAGCCCCCCAATTTGAGTGTTGGGGGGCTTTTTTTTTAGCTTTAATTCTCATTCATTACCATGTGACCTACGCAGCCAATCCTATTTAAAGGATTGGCTCTTGCGAACCTAAAATTGACATGCAATTTTTTAACGGTTCTCAGGTCATCGTCAGCTCTCTATTCCTAAAAGCCCCCTTTGCATAAGCAGAGGGGGCTTTCTTTATGGGTGAGGTTTTTGGTAATACTTTAGGCATAAAAATAGCCAGTATTGACAAAATACTGGCTATTACATTCAAGACTATTTTTTTCTAGTATTGAACTTAATTACTAGAAATTCTTGTTAAATACTTCTTTTATGCTAATAGGTTCTTTACGTTTGACACCGTTCATTTCATGGCGAGTATCAGAAGAGGTCTTATAGGCCTGTAGACGTGAGTTTTGAATGACCCCTATAGGGCGGTTCTCTTCCAAACACCTAAAGGTGGTAAAGGTAAGGTCTTCTATCGCTTTAACATTGCCATCTTGTGGTACATCTTGACAAGGCACGGTTAAGGTTGCGACCGTTACGAAAGGTGCATCAGATTCTTTCCACTCCTGAGTCAGCTTTTCAATGGGCTGCTTCTTAAGGTTACGGCATAGCTGTATTTGCACGTTAAACTGATAGTCATGTTCTTGAATCTCTTCGATAATAGCAGGACGAATCGCTTCATCTTCTGTAAACAAATGAATATCAGCGCGCTTGATTTTAGCAGCTGAAGCTTCGGTAGGGGTTACTCTGATTTTTCCCATATAGTCGCCATGACGACAAACCCCTTGCGAAAAATAATCGTATAACCAGGCATTCTTTGGAGGAATAACAGCGAGCTTTCTAAATGCATTCAAGGTTCTAACGCCTTCTGCGTTAGGAAACTCTTTGCCGTACTTGGTGAGCCAATTGAATACTAGCTTTCCTTTACCAAGCAGACCATCACCTAAATAGCTGTTCAGCTCAAAATTTAGTTTAGATAGATAGCCATAATCCGCTAGGTCATTGGTAAAGAAGATAGGACCATTCACCAGGGCATAATCAAAAGTGGTACAATCCTCTTCTCCAGGGGTTAGCTTTTTGCCTGGTACATCAAATATCTTGATAGCCAAGCCTTGTCCTAAGCCTAGTCTTCTATCGGCATCGACGCCAGCTGCAGCATTAGAGAAACGAATCACAGCATCGTGAATACCTGGTTTAGCATACAAACCTTGCGCATATTCTTTGGGTAGGTTGTCTATTATCTCAAACTTAGCTTTGAGACCACAGTAGCTTTTGGCGTGGACGGCGCGAGTATTATGATCAATATCATTAGCTTCTTTGCTTTTTTTGACATACTCACGAATATCAGCAGTGATCATCTCCATCGTCTTCTTATCTTCTGGACTTAGAATCGTATATTTTTCATCGAATTTGATGTATTTGGGTTTAAATAATTTTTTTAGCATAATCAGTTACCTATATGTTGGTGAGTTATAATCTGAAAGCTCAACCATTCTATAAAAGTTCACTGACCAACTCTGATGTTAAGTATTATTAATATGTAAAGAAATATTGTTACATATGCTGTATTTAATGCAAGTCAGTAAATGATAGGTTATCATTGATAAGGTAGCTTATACCCTTTAAAATAAGTCTTACCATTAATATAGTTTTATGAGTTCTATCGTAATTTTTTAAATAATTTTAGGTCTAGTCTAATAGGGCATAATAGCATTAACTATAAAAGATAAAGCTTGCCAAAAATGAATTCTGGCAAGCTCTGTTGTTATTAAAATTGCTGTTAATAAGATTTTTATACCTAACATTATTTTACAAAAATGTGTTAGCTAGACATAAAGCCCAAATCCCAATTATTAAATTTGTGTAGGTTAGGCGCTACCATGGTTAAGTGATTGTCTGAGACGCCAAACCATTTAGCTAAAGTCTCTGAATACTGATCAATAGATGTCGTAGGTAGCCATATACCTTGACCGACATCAGTAGCTGTATTTAAACCGATCTGTGGTGCTTCTCCATAAAAATCTCTACCTTTTACAGCGCCGCCCATAATAATATGATGACTTCCCCAGCCATGCTCTGATCCGTCACCATGGCTGTTGAAAGTTCGACCGAACTCTGACATAGTGAAGGTGGTCACATTCTGTGCAACCCCTAATTCTTCAGTAGCTTCATAAAAACTTCCTAATGCGTCGTCAAGCAGACGCATCAACGTACTATGTCGACCAAGTAGGTCGTCATGCGTATCGAATCCTTTAAGTTTTACAAAGAATATCTGACGTCTGACATTCAGCTTGTCTCGTGCTTTGATAAGTGAGGCTACGGTCTTTAACTGTTGCGCCAACGCATTTTCTGCTGGAAACTCAGTTGAAATAGTTTCTGCATCTCGTAGTGCAGAGAGCATTATTGATTCATCAGTAGAGCCTGCAACCGCATTACCATCAGATGAATTAACTAAACTACTCAGTGCTTCTGAAAAGGTCGTATCAGATACTTGTGACCCTTCTTTCATACTTGCAGTACCTCTAATACTATCGGCGGTGGCTTTTAATGGTTTGATATTTTCGCCTGTCAAAAACACAGTATCATTATCGGTACTAATACAAGAAAATGTCCCATGCAAATTTTGTTTTAAAATAGCATCACCAATTTTTCCGCCCCAACCTTCTCTAAAAGAATCTGAAGCAGTACTTTGCCAGCTTTGCTTTTGATTAAAATGAGAAAATAAACCCCTAGGTAATGCCACCGACCGATTTTTATACTGATCTAACGAGGTAGGTTGTACTAAAGATCCTACATTTTGTAAGACTGCCAATTTTTTCAAATGAAATAAGCTATTTAAACGCTTAAGATGAGGATTAAATCCCCATTGCAGACCGCCAGCTAGGTTGGTTGCAGGTATTAAAGGTAGTAAAGTAGATTGATCCAAAGCAATATTTTTACGTATTTTACGGTAAATTGCATAGTTGGATGCATCGATAGGAATCAAAGTGTTGGCTTGGTCATTACCGCCATCTAATAGAACACAGACCAATGCTTTATAATCTGGGGCTGTCGTTGCCGCTTGTGCTTTGTTCATAGCCGATAAACTCATAGCCATAGGTGCAATAACACCAGCACCCGCTAAATAACTTAAACGCTGTAAAAAAGCTCTTCTCGATAACTCATTCATGATAACTTTCTCATAATCTTTATTATTTTATTGCGTACTAAAACGCTGACCTTTGAATACTACTAAAGCTACCCTCAACTAAAATTACTATTACCTTCTACATTTGCGACATTGATGTTAGTTGAAGCGTTGATTTCAAAGTTTGTAATTTTATCCCCAACTTCAGTGTTAACATTTTTGACAATACAGTCTTTGCCGAGGGTAATGAGCCAGCTAAAAGCTTTTATAGTATCTAGTGTAATGTCCTTAAACGTACAGTCTTCAAGTAACTTCTCATACTTTGATGTCATAATGACGCGGTTATTATAAGTACCACCTTCAATATTGATACCTCTAAATACTTTTTGTTGAGATTTTGATGCCAGGCTAATAGAAGGGGCACCTCCCTTATGATTGCCTTCTTTAATCATCAGGCAGTTACGAAGAGTAATATCAAGGTAATTGCGATTATTACGATTGTTGTCTTGTATAATGATCTCTCGACCATCATACGAGTCACTAGCAGTAATAAACTCAATGTCTTCATAAAGCACATTGCCCCATTGAAGAGAAGTGCTAGGGGGTTCAATATCAGCAAGGTATAAGCCACCATAGGTCGGTTCAGGATCATTGCTTCTAGGATTTGTAGAATAGACATACACATCTTTCTTAAATCGAACGACCCCATTCTTAAGGGTAATACCGAAGCCTGACGCGATAGTTAAACAGTTTCTGTTAGAGGGACCTAGTTTAAAATCACTCGCTTCAAAGTTCATTTGAGCGTCGCCGCGTATATATAAGCTATCGTATATAGCACCTTCTGACGTAAAGTTACTGAACTTACAATCCTTGCCCCATATCCACATACAATAAATAGAGGTGACCAATGGACTATTAGCGTCAGCATGCTTTATAGTCTGACCTCTGAAATGAACGCCTGTCGCTTGAAAGCCATTACCTTCTTCACGGACTTCCAGTACTGCTGATCTAGATTTTGCATAAAAATAGGTCTCACCCGTACCGAACAGTCGAATATTTGGCGCTCTAGGTTTTAGCGCTACTTCATACCTACCATCTGGGAATATAATGTTGGCACCTCCGCGCCGCGCCGCATCCTCAAGCGCTTCTTCGGGCGTATTATAGTTATTCTTATAATAGAGGGTATCTTGATCAGGGTCAGGGTATACGCCCTCAACATCTTGATAAGGCAGTACTTCACCACCTTTTACAAACATACGGTTGTGTTTGTAGGCACGGCCTCCATTCATATTAAGGCGTGCATAGTAAACATCTCTGGGGATCGTAATGGTCATACTATCCAAATATCTATCTATTGCAGATACTCGTCTGACAAATCTTCTGTTGCTATCGTAATAGGCAATACTATTAAAGGTATCAAGACCTCTGCGTTGTTCGCTAGAGATAGTATATCTAGCGTTTGGCTCTACTTTGATGAAGTCAGATATATCATAATTAGCGGCAATCATAATTCTGCCATCGTTCTTAATCACCCTAGCTTCTGTAACCGTATCTAAATTTAACAAATTCTGACCACTACTCATAAACACTCCATTTACTAAGATAATTTCGTTTTACACAAATCCATTTTATGTATGCTAAGAAAGTAATATTTCAATTTAACTTAAACAATGCGGTTGTGAGTATAGTTCAGCTTTCTTACTCTACAACCCATGACAATTGCAAAATTGTAGCAATCAAGTTCTAATAATTACGTTAATTTGTATAATTTTTATACTAATGTAAAATAGCGTGATGAAATTAGTGCATATTAGCGCTACTATTTAGCAGGCATAACTATTAAAACAAACAATTTTTACTGAGAAACCTATGATAACTTCAAGCGTAACTTATCAAAGTAACCTGCGTACTACTGCGATTCATTTACAATCGAATAACGAAATTATGACTGACGCACCGACCGACAATCAGGGTAAAGGTGAGGCATTTTCACCGACTGATTTGCTCGCGACCAGCCTGGCCAGTTGTATGCTAACTATTATTGGTATTAAAGCTCGTGATATGAATATTGATGTGGCAGGTACTGTAGCCGAGGTAACTAAAATAATGGCAGCTGAGCCAAGACGCGTTAGTGAAGTGCATGTCGCTATTACTTTTGCTCAAGAATTAGATGATAAAACGCAAAAGATATTTTATAATACAGCGCTCACTTGTCCGGTTGCCAAAAGTATTCACCCTGATATTATTCAAAAAGTAACAATTAATTCCAAAAAATGACTACTAATTCCAAAAACTAGTGACCTCTATAATGGTGATTAATATGGCTTCCAAAACCTTACTCATCGTTGCGCACGCTCCATCACCCAATACCAAAAAATTAGCACAAGCTGCCTATGAGGGTGCTAATCATCCTGATATAGGTATTGAGGTCATTCTTAAAACGCCGCAAGATACGCAGCCTAAAGATGTACTTGCCGCTGATGCTGTATTATTGGGAACGACTGAAAATTTGGCTTATATGGCTGGACTGACCAAAGACTTTTTTGATCGCTGTTATTATCCAGTGCTAGAAAAAAAACAAGGCATGCCGTTTGCACTCTATATTCGAGCAGGACAAGATGGGACAGGAACCAAACGCGCGATGCAGACGATTATTACAGGTTTGCGCTGGAATCAAATCCAAAACACGCTGATTTTAAAAGGTCAATGGCAAACTGAGTTTACCGAGCAAGTGGAGGAGCTTGCGATGACGTTGGCCGCTGGAGTAGAAGCAGGTATTTATTAACGTTTTTAGTTTGATGAATAGCGACTACTACAACTACGAATAAGCATAAAAATGATAGAAAACGTAATAATGTTGATACAGATAAGCGCCCGTTTTCGCAGGCCTGTGAGAATAATAAAGACGCTATTTTAGAAGTACTACAA
>JARIAA010000268.1 GCA_029264635.1 Psychrobacter sp.
AGCTAATCAAAGTTGTGGGCGATAGAATGGTTGTGCTCTCAGGTGACGATGCTACAGCGGTCGATTTAATGAAAATGGGCGCTAAAGGTAATATCTCTGTGACTGCCAAAGTCGCACCCAATGCCATGAGCAAAACCTTTTTAGCGGCTTTGCGCGGCGACTTTGATAGTGCAAACAAAGTGCACGACGTCATCAAGCATTTACACCGCGATTTATTTATTGAGTCAAGCCCTATTCCAGCAAAATACGCGTTACATAAAATGGGTATGATAGACACGGGTATTCGTCTGCCGTTAGTATGGCTTGCCAAAGCGCATCACGCGACCATCGATACTGCATTAGTACGGGCGAACTTACTATAAATTTTCGGCTAAAAATTAATGATAGAGGTAACCAAGTCGATTGGTGCTGTATCTACATGAGTGTCGATTGCTAACTTTAAGAGATCCTATGATGAAAACATCATTTACTACCCCAAAACGCCTAAGCGCGATACTTGCTATCGTTTTAAGCAGCACTTTAGTATTAAGTGGCTGTCAAGCGACCAAAGAGCTACTTGGTAAGCGAGACAATGGCAGCTTAGAGTATCAAGACAGCAAAAAGCTTGCGCCATTAGAGCTACCCGTTGACCAAGAAACCGCGCCCTTTGTTCCTCTATATGCAACGCCAACTCTTGGGGCAAATACCCTTAAGCTACAAAATGAATCGGGCAAACAGTATCAGCTACCAAAGCCTGAGCGTGCTGTTTCTGTGACTGCTGCCCCTGCCAATTAACGAGGTAGACCTTCTTATATACCGTCAGTTTTTTGGCGCTCGTTACGCGTTTTTATCATATCAGTTTGAATAAATAGGATCCTCCACTATGCAAAAGCAACAACTGCTCTATAAAGGTAAAGCAAAATCTGTCTATGAAACGGATGACAGTGATTTTCTGATTTTACATTTTCGTGATGATACCTCCGCCTTCGATGGCAAGCGAGTTGAGCAGTTAGCCCGTAAAGGGGAGGTCAATAACCGCTTTAATGCGTTTATTATGCAAAAACTAGCGGAAGCGGGTATCGAGACGCATTTTGAAAAGCAATTATCAAACGATGAGGTGTTGGTAAAGCGCCTTGATATGATTCCGGTGGAATGCGTAGTACGTAACTTTGCAGCAGGCAGTTTGGTGCGTCGTCTAGGATTGGAAGAGGGGCAGGCACTCACTCCGCCTACCTTTGAGCTGTTTTATAAAGATGATGCGCTCGGTGATCCTATGGTCAATGAGTCACTAGCGGTGTCGTTAGGCTGGGCCAATAAAGAGCAATTGGCACAGATGCAAAAGCTTACTTATCAAGTGAATGACGTGCTCAAAGCATTGTTCGATGCTGGCGGATTAATGCTCGTAGATTTTAAATTAGAATTTGGTGTATTCCATGACCGTATCGTCTTAGGTGATGAGTTCTCACCAGATGGTTGCCGTATTTGGGACAAAAACACTAAGAAAAAGCTGGATAAAGATCGCTTCCGTCAATCATTAGGTGATGTCATTGAAGCCTATGAAGAAGTTGCGAGCCGTATTGGGGTGCCATCAAACTAAGGTTTTGATAAACCATTGATTTTAAGAGGCCATCAATGAAAACTGAGCCATGTGCTCAGTTTTTTTTGACAAAATTCCACTCAAGACCTCGTTAATAATTGTGCTCAATACCTGCGTCCATTTTTATGATAGTTTATTCTTATCATAAAATATAAGACCCAAGGTTAATGAATGCGAAAACCCAATAAATTTAATCCAGATATAAACTCTGAATCTTCTACCTTGATGAAAGAGTCCTCTGCCAAATCTTTTGTTTTAGAACCGACCTGGTTTAACCGTCCAACCTGTGTCGTTGCCGCTGACCTGATTGGCAAGGTGCTGTGTCGACGACTGACGGATAGTGATGGGGTGGTAAAGATCTTGCGGGCACGTATCTCTGAAACCGAAGCTTATATTGGTGAAGATGACGCTGCTTGTCATGCACATGCAGGCACTCGTACGTCGCGTACCGAGATTATGTATGAGCAAGGTGGGGTGTTTTATGTCTACCTGACTTATGGCATACATCATATGCTCAATTTAATCACGGGTCCTGCAGAGTCACCCGAGTCGGTACTCATACGAGCAGGATATCTAACCGATAACAGTGATCGATTGCAAGATGAGCAGCAGCTTAGTACTGATAAGCAATTGACTCACCTAAAGCAGCTGGCAGGCCCTGGTAAATTAACGAAGCGTTTACAAATTGATCGCACGTTATACGGTCAACCTATCGCGCCGATAGCAGATCTTTGGGTTGAAGATGATGGCTGCACACCGCCCATCTCACTGCGTCCCCGTATTGGCATCGATTACGCTGGCGAAGCAAAGAGCTGGCTACTGCGTTACGTATGGACAGACCATCCTTCGTTGTCAAAGAAGTAAGAGACGTTATTATTCCCCAACACTTCTTTACTAAATTAAAGTTATGAGGTAATCGATGTATAAGCTAACGGTTTTTATTCCAGACGATGCTTTAGAGCAAGTTAAGTCAGCACTGTTCGATGCTGGTGCTGGCACCATTGGTAACTATGAGCAATGCTGTTGGCAGGTACAAGGTGCTGGGCAGTTTATGCCACTTGCTGGCAGTACACCGCATATTGGTCAGCCTGACTGCCTTGAGATGGTCAATGAATGGCGCGTTGAGATGGTGGTCAGCGACAAGGTGATACAAGCAGTGATTGGCGCGCTAAAAGATGCTCATCCTTATGAGACGCCAGCTTATGATGTGATTAAGGTGTTAGATTTTTAATACGGTCGTTTTCGTAGCAAGCAAGAAAATTTTTATCCTCATAAAATCACAAAAAAAGGTCAAATAAAACCATAGACTGGCTTATTTGACCTCGGTACCAAGGCTTTAACGGCACCAAAAGTTTAGCTGAGTAGGCAGTCTATCAATAATGAATCTTTTTCGATTTTAATACCCTCTAAGTCAGGATAGCTAAGCTCAATATATATTCTTGGCCATCACGTTTGTCCTCAATTTAACAAAGTCATCGTTTCCCTTTTGTAGTCAAATAATAAAAATAAATGTTACTCTTGCGAGCGATGATTCTTATACTCGTAATAATTTCTTACATCTAGATGATAATCCACAGAGTTTGTTAACAAATGTCGGTAATGTTATTAAAATGTAAATAAAATACTAAAGTGAGCAATGATTCATTGTTTTAATCAATAGGTATGGTGCCTTAAGAAAATTAAGACAGTTGACTCTCATTAATAACAATACACTGCTACAAAGATAAATCTTGCACAGCATGGAGCTGTATCAGCATAGCAAGCAAGGAAGTTTATTCCAGTAGTGCGTTATTATTTTTAGATAGGTATGAAATCTAGTAATGGCTATGAAAAATTAACATCACATTGTTAATCTAATGAAATCCTATTTGCGATTATAATATTCGTGTAAGCATATGCTTACATGAATTGACGCTTACGCGACTTAACATGAAGGCAAGAATTTGACATTATAGTCACACGGCATTAGGGAGTGTGGCTCAGGGAACGAGTTCACCGTATCAAGGATGATACCATGTCTGTTGACATCAGGACGATAACAACAGAGCATGTAAGGACACTGAACTTTTGCTAGTGGTAGCTAATACCAATAACTTGTAGTACGGATGGGCAGGATGCCTAATATCGCCATATACAGAACCTTGTGCAAGGATGCATGAAGTAACGTCGCGATAGACAACATGGATAGTTGACAATAAAACCGCATAACAAGATTTTGTTATGCGGTTTTATTGTGTCAAGTTATTATAAAAATTCTAATTATTAAAGAACGTTAAAAAATCATAAGGCAATAGCTAGCTCATAAAAAATAAAAAAGCCACATGAGTAACATGCAGCTTTTTTATTAATTAAATAGCTAAGACAATCGACGTACTAACTGCCATTCAAGTATAGCTTTTACCTAGATAATAGATTAATAGTCGTTTTCACGGCGCCACTCATCTACAGCACGCTCAGCGTCATCTTTACTATGACCATAGCGCTCTTGCACACGGCCCACTAGCTTATCACGGCTGCCTTCAATATGGGTCATATCGTCGTCAGTCAGATCAGCCCACTTTTGCTTAACTGCGCCCTTCAACTGTTTCCATTCACCTTTTAAAGTATGTTCGTTCATTGTCATATCCCTTATTTTAGTTTTAAATTATTTTCAAGCGATTATTTTATTCGCTCTATAACGTTTTGTATTCGATATTCAGTAGCAATGTTCAATCTTTTATAAGCTAACTGATATGGTCTAATATAAACATTGGAGACTATGTTGTCTGTATACTGAATGTTTATAGTGTTACATCATGATAGTAATCTTCGCTTATATGTTATAGATACGACATTTGTGTAATATTAATAACGATTTCTTTATATGCTACCTAAAACCCTATCAGAGTTTGACGTGTTATCACTCAATCGAACCAAATTTTCAAGCCATAAATAATGGCACAAAATTAATTGTAGACTTATCTATCAATTAACTATAGCCTTATAGTTGAAATAGTCTCTGTCTTTATACCTGCTCATTAGTACATCCTGGCAATAATAAGTCCTAGACAGACAGCTTGTTTCATATTCTTTAAAAGATCAAGGCAGTCTAATATTGAATTCATCCATTACTACAGTCCCTCTAAGTCCGTTCCTAGATGCGCCGATAGAGACGAGGCGTGAGTTGGCAAAGGCTAAAACACGTCATGCACTCTTAAAAAGCGCGCTACAGCTTTATAGCTCAGAGGGCGCTTGCGGGATGAGTATGAATAAAATTGCGAAGCGGGCAGGTATTGCACAGCCAAGTTTTTATAATCATTTTGAGAGCTTAGAGGCGTTGCAAAGCGAGTTAAGTGCCCAGCTTAAAGCCAATTATTTATCTTTGATGCGCATGGCTTGGGTCGATATGCTAAAAGACTATCCGACGCTAACCTGCGAGCAATTCAATCAGCGTTGTCAGCATTGTTTGAATATCATTTTTGATGCAGCATTTCAGAATATTGCTCTATTTCATCGTCTAATCGAAGACAGTTTACGTATGAGTTCAAAGACAAAAAGCCAAGATTCGCCTACGACGGTTTTAATAGAGGAAAACGTAGGACATAAGGGTTTAGGTACTTTAATCACAGAAATACAAGCAGAGTGGACAAAGATATTCATTCAAGGATTGGAGTCATCTGGGCGCACTGTTGAATACAGTGAGGTCAATCTTTGCGTCGATATTGCGGCGGCACAAGTACATGAGTTAATACTAGGCTGTTACCGAGAGCGATATTTAAGAGCGCAAGCCATTGATAGGTTGTGCAAAAATTTTCATACGCTTTTTGGTAGTTTTTTATGCGAAAAAGAGAATAGTTAAAGGGATGTATATTATTAAAAATAACAAGGAGCAGGGTCATGAGTAGTGAACAAGCCAAAGCTGACGAGCAAACACATTTTAGAACCTGCAATTTATGTGAGGCGATGTGCGGTATTGAAATAAAACACGATGGAGCAAAAGTTTTATCCATTAAGGGTGATAAAAATGATCCCTTCTCCAAAGGTTATATTTGCCCTAAAGCAACTGCTTTGCAAGATTTGCATGAAGATTCTGATCGCCTGCGTTATCCTGTTGAGAGAACCGCTAACGGTTGGAAGAAGATTAGCTGGTCTGAGGCTCTAGATAAAGCGGCCGCTGGTATTGAGTCGGTACAGAAAAAACATGGGAACAATGCTCTTGGTATTTATCTAGGCAATCCTAATGTGCATAATTTGGGCGGCATGCTGACGATTAGGCATCTATTAACCAGTATAAAGACGCGCAGTCGCTTTTCTGCGACTTCTATCGATCAGTTGCCGCACCATATCGTTAGTATGCATCTGTTTGGGCATATGCTGCGCATTCCTGTGCCTGATGTAAACCGCACCCAGTACATGCTGATTATCGGCGGTAATCCGCTGGCGTCTAATGGCAGTATTATGACGGCCGCGAATATGCGCCAAAAGCTCAAAGACATCAAAGCCCGTGATGGCAAAGTGGTGGTGATTGATCCAAGACGTACTGAGACAGCAGATATCGCTAGCGAACATCATTTTATTCGTCCAGCGAACGATGTTTTACTACTGCTGGCGATGCTTAATGAAATTTATTTGCAGGGTTATGCGGACGCAGCACGCGCTAAAAACAATAGAGCGGCAGCACTCGCGCCAGAGATTAAGCGTATTGCAGACTTTGCCAAAGACTACAGCGCGGAGTCCGTGGCTGATATTACGGGTATTTGTGCGAATGAGATTAAACGACTGGTCAAAGAGTTCTGTGAAGCCAAAAGTTCCGTCTGTTATGGGCGTATGGGTGTCTCGGTACAAGAATTTGGCTTATTAAGTCAATATCTAATTATGCTAATCAATATGGTTACAGGCCGCTTGGATGAAGTGGGTGGCCTCATGTTCCCCAATCCTGTGCTCGATGTGGTCAATAACTCAGGCCCAGGCTATTTAGGCAAGCGTCATAGCCGCGTGAGTAACTTGCCTGATTTCAATGGTGATTATCCTGTTGTAGCGATGGGTGATGAGATGCTGATAACAGGCGAGGGTCAATTAAAAGGCTTTATGACCGTTGCTGGC
>JARIAA010000055.1 GCA_029264635.1 Psychrobacter sp.
GTCGGTGATTTTGTGAATGACAAGTACTTCCAATTGTTCACAGGATATAACGATGAGCATTGGTACGCAACATTAAACAACGAGAAGATATACGTGCGTTTTGATTCGATTACCACCGTATATAATGATGCCTGCTTTGATAAAATGAAGAACAGAAAAAGTGCTTAAGAGGTTTTGTGACTTTTTATGATATCTGTAAATCCTGCCATGCAAATATTAAAATAGTCGTAGCGATTACCCATCCTAAGCCATCCAATAACAATGCTTTATATAGCCCGATATGGCTAAAACTGAAGAACACCACCAGCGTATAAATAAGATGCGGTATGACGCCCCGCATACTAAATAGTAATGCTACTTTAAGGTCTGCCGCATTTCGCTGAGTGCCCACCAAAAAATGACTAATCAACGTAAAAGTTGGAAAAAACGGTGCCAGTGCTGCCAAATAAAAAAACCGACTTTGGGCAAATAACTAAATAGCCAACCCCATTAGCGCCCCGACCAGCATCTTTAGCCAAATCATGACAAGTCTGTCTCTTACAAAATATTTTATCATCACCAATACACAAAAATTAAGGAGATATTATGAATGATGCAGAAAACCCTCTTCGCATAGATATTGTATCTGATGTGGTCTGTCCTTGGTGCGTCATTGGTTATAGACAGTTAGCTGAAGCCCTTAAACAAACCAATACCAAGCATGAGATTCATTGGCATCCATTTGAGCTTAATACCAATATGCCCGCTGAGGGTCAAAACTTACGAGAGCATATCATGGAGAAGTATGGCTCGACTAAAGAAGAATCTGCTGCTAGCCGAGATAGAATGACTGAAGCTGGCCGCGACGTTGGTTTTGAGTTCAATTATGACGACGATACGCGTATGCATAATACTTTCGATTTGCATCAGCTCCTGCACTGGGCCGATCAGCAAGGGCGCATGCACGATCTAAAGCAAGCACTTTTTGCCGCGCACTTCACTCAAGGTAGAAATATCTCAGACAAGGCGGTACTGGCAGATATTGCCGCAGAAATTGGTCTGGATCGTAGTGAGGCATTTGCTGTGCTAAAAGATCAACGCTTTGCAAAGGAGGTACGCGAAGCCGAGCAGCATTGGCAACAGCAAGGTATTCAAAGTGTGCCTGCTATGATCTTTAAAGATCGTTATTTGGTCAGCGGTGCGCAAGGGGTTGACAACTATATCAATATCTTAGAACAACTGGCTGATATGCAGGACTAAGCTATGTTTGTTAAGGCGATTTCTGATAACAAGTTATAGGTAGCGACATGCTAAATTTATCAAAAACGCTTTTTGATTGTCAAAAAAATGCTGCCCTTATAAAAGCGCAGCATTTTTTATCGTTTTAATTAAGAATCAGTAGTGAAGACTTATGCTTCAAAATGTATAACAGAGCGAATGCTCTCGCCCTTCTCCATTAATTCAAAGGCTTCGTTGATGTCTTCTAATGGCATCGTGTGGGTGATGAAGTCTTGTAGTGGAATTTCGCCTGCAAGGTAACGCTCAACATAACCTTGCAACTCACTGCGACCTTTGACACCGCCAAATGCAGAACCTTTCCAAACGCGACCTGTCACTAACTGAAATGGACGGGTAGAGATTTCTTGGCCTGCGCCCGCGACGCCAATGATAACAGACTCACCCAAGCCTTTGTGGCAGCATTCAAGTGCAGAGCGCATTACATCGACGTTACCGATACACTCAAACGAATAGTCAACTCCGCCATCAGTTAAATCAACGATGACATCCTGAATTGGCTTGTCATAATCTTTAGGATTGATGCAATCTGTCGCGCCAAGTTTTTTAGCCAGATCGAACTTGCTCTCGTTAATATCGATAGCAATGATGCGGCGAGCTTTTGCCATCTGTGCGCCAATGACCGCTGACAGTCCAATACCGCCCAGACCAAAGATGGCAACGGTTGAGCCCTCTTCAACTTTCGCTGTATTCATGACAGCGCCCATGCCCGTAGTGACGCCGCAACCAAGCAAACACACTTCTTCTAGCGGCGCTTCTTTATTGACTTTTGCTAAAGAGATCTCTGGCAAAACTGTGTATTCGGAGAAGGTTGAACAGCCCATATAATGATAAATCGGCTCACCATCTTTATAAAAGCGCGTGGTACCATCTGGCATCAAGCCTTTACCTTGGGTTTCGCGTACCGCAGAACATAAATTGGTTTTACCAGAGCGGCACATTTTACAAACACCGCACTCCGCCGTGTATAACGGAATGACATGATCGCCAACTTGGACACTGGTCACGCCTTCGCCAATTTGTTCAACGATACCGCCACCTTCATGACCCAAAATCGCAGGGAAAACACCTTCTGGGTCTTCGCCCGATAAAGTAAAGGCGTCCGTATGGCAGACACCACTGGCAACGATTTTTACCAACACTTCGCCCTTCTTTGGCAGCATGACATCCACCTCTTCGATGGACAATGGCTGCTTTGGCCCCCAAGCGACGGCGGCTCTAGATTTAATAAAATTATCTGACATAATTATCTCTTTATTGATTGAGTTTTATGGTTTATCAAGCTTAAATATAAGCAGCTTATGTTATTGCTTAATTGTTATTTATTAGTTGTCTGTTTAATATGGGCAAACTTAGGTTATATCAATGCGCTGTCTATTGAAAACTATTATAGTGATTTCAAGATCTTAGCCACTGCACTAACTTCGACTGAGTCATAAGCATTATGCATAGCCATCATTAACGAATAAAAGATATCATTAGCGGCTCTCAGGAATAGGAAATACCTTGTCATAAACCCAGTTGTAGACAAACGCATATATCAGATAAAAAGTCGACATAGCGATGTCCAT
>JARIAA010000067.1 GCA_029264635.1 Psychrobacter sp.
ATCGGTGATGTTTATACGACTTTTGTATTACCAGGGCGCTTATTAAAGGATAAGTATAAAGAGATGGGCTATAAGCGCACGACACTCACGCGCTCTATTGAAGATACAGGGACGCTGTTGTCACCACTTATTCCTTGGAATATGGGTGGTAGCTTTGTCGCCGCCACATTGGGGATAGCAACATTGACCTATGCGCCCTTTGCTTTTGCCTGCTGGTTATCGCCTTTATTTGGGTTGTTATGGGCATTTCTGAATAAATTTATACCACGTGAAGAGCCCGCCATAGACAAGCTTGACACAACAACTTCAGCTTCAATCAGTGAAGTGTGATACAAGGAGAGTATGAGATGTTACAAGAGCAATGTCTATGGAACATGACAGCGCCCAATCTTGATACTTATCGTCAGATGAGTAGTGACACGCAAGCCGCTATCTGTATTATTGGCGGTGGTTATACAGGGCTATCAGCGGCCATTCATCTGGCTGAAAAAGGCGTCAAGGTTATTTTGCTTGAGAGCCAAACGATTGGTAGTGGCGGCTCAGGTAAAAGTGTGGGGCTGGTCAACGCAGGGACTTGGGCGCAGCCTGATGACTTAAATATTGCGCTAGGCGAGATGGCAGGTGATCGTCTGACAGAAGCCCTTGGCCAAGCACCAAGCTTGGTATTTGATTTAATCAAGCGTTATAACATCGATGCGCAGGCGACTCAAGCGGGTAATATTCACATGGCACATAATGCCAAAGGGGAGGCCGATGTCGATGTCAGATACGAGCAGCTGCGCCGCCGCGGGGGCAATGTTGAGGTATTAAAAGGCAGTCGTTGCCATGAATATTGCGGCACCAAAAGTATCAATAAAGCACTGCTTGATCATCGTGCAGGTACCATAAATCCACTGGCTTATGTCAGAGGACTTGCCAAAGTCGCGACAGATCTTGGCGTCACTATCTATGAGCATTCAGCGGTTGAAGCCCTAGAAAAAGTAGACGGCTATTGGTATACCAGAACCGCCCAAGCACGAGTCAAGTCTGAGCGCGTTATCATTGCAACGAATGCCTATACCGAAGGCGAATGGACAGAAATCACCAAGACGTTTTATTTGGTTGCCTATTATCAGATAGCGTCTGAGCCGCTGAGTGGCGAGATTGCTGATCGTATTTTACCGTATAAAACAGGGGCGTGGGACACACGCTTGGCGTTATCGAGCTTTCGCCGAGACAAAGACGATCGTTTATTATTAGGAACGGTCGGCGGTAGACAGCTCAAACCCAAAGCCTTTTATCAGTCATGGGCCAATTGTGTGCAAAAAAGCTATTTCCCTGATCTGCCAGCTTTTAATTGGCAGTATGAGTGGTATGGCAATTTTGGTTTTACGCAAGATCATATTTTTCGCGTTTTAGAACCTGCTAAAGGCATTTTAACAGCGACCGCCTATAATGGGCGGGGTATTACCACAGGCACACTAATGGGCAAATGCTTTGCAGATTATATCTTGACCGATGACAGAGACAGTATTCCATTGCCATTTAAGACCTTAGAAGAGGCGAAAATACCGTTAAGTACGATAAAATCAGGATTTACAGAGATGGGTTTGACGCTCTATCATGCAGGGCAATGTCTAAAAATTATTAGATAAATGGGTCAAGGTTTTTGTAAGTACTATCACCTGCGACTAATAATAATTTTCCTTGCATGCTACTATCACAGAGGTGACGAAGAATTCATCGCAATTTAACCAAGCCTTCTGCTTAATTCAGGAAAGCGCCTTATCATAAATAACATCAAGAGCAGCGACACACTGGCAATAGCGGCGCCAACATAGCCCACACTTGATAGTGAAATATGCGTCACCGCATAACCACCAAACAGTGCACCTGCGCCAATACCCAAATTAATAATCCCTGAGAACATCGACATCAGCATGTCCTGCGCTGTGACATCGACCATGATGACCTTGGCTTGCATGGAGATAATAAGTAGCATCAGCGCGGCGCCCCACAGTAACGCAATGAAACTCAGCGCCCAGATAGAAGTCACGGCAAATAATAGCACCAGCATAGATAGTAGCATTAATATGATCGATATCAGCATCAATCTGGTATTGAACCTATCACCCCAACGGCTAAATATGACACTACCTGCAATCCTTGCCACTCCAAATAATAGCAAGACAACAGTCGCAGCGTTTTCACTGATTGCACCGACTTGCCGCATAAAAGGCTCGATATAAGAGTACGCGGTATAGTGCGCGGTAAAGACCAGTAGAATCAGTAAATATAAGCAAACCAATAAAGGGTTTTTCAGCAGTTCAGGAATCTTTCTAAAAGAGCCTTCAAACATACTGGGCAGTGTTGGTAATAGTCTTGCTTGTAGCATAAAGACGATAAAAGCAATTAAACCGATGCCACCAAACGTCGCTCGCCAGCCAAACCACTGGCCCACCAAACGTCCTAATGGCACCCCTAGTACCATTGCTAATGACGTACCTGTTGCCAGCACACTAAGCGCTAGTGCTTTTTTGCCTTTAGGTGCCACGCGTATCGCGATTGCTGCTGTAATGGACCAAAATATCGCGTGTGAGAGCGCAATACCAACGCGGCTAATCAGCAATACATCAAAGCTCCATGCAAATACTGACAATATATGGCTGGCGATGAATACGACAAATAAGCCCAACAGCAAACGCTTACGCTCAAAGCGGCTAGTCAGTAGCATGAGCGGCAACGACATGGCAGCGACGATCCACGCATAGAGCGTCAACATCCAGCCCGTCTCTGCCGTGGTGATAGAAAAATCTTGGGCGATGTCGCTTAATAGGGCGACAGGGACGAATTCTGTGGTATTCATAATAAAGGCGCTGACGCCCATCAAAAATACTTGAAAATACTGAGTTCGGCGAGCATTTGTGCTCACCTCAAGGTTGTGTTTCATAAGATCCAATACAAAGAAGAGGTTGCATAAGAATTTGCCAAACAGGAAGTCTAGAACATTTGGCAATAACAGAGCGGCGAGGCAAGATACCAAGACAATGGTCGAAGTGAAAGGGCTTTTTTGCTAATGATTGTTAATCAGTCACTTATTATTGTCAGGTACAAATTAATAGTAGGGGAGAAAGAAGCGTATCATCAGGTCAACATAAAATCGATACGTTGATAAACATCTGCCACTGGTATCACTGTTCCTTGCATGCTGCTACCACAGAGACTACAAAAATTCATTCCAGTCGCACTGTATCCGCTTTAAAGTAAATCTAGTATATTAGCAGTATTTATTTTGTAGCTATTGATGTGCTATTATCATTGAACGATCTATCGTGGGTTTAACCGTTTTATACGGCCAATCGTTATTGTCATCAGTGGCGGCGTATAAACCTTGCAACTTCCAGCACGATATAAAACCACTCTGGTAAAGCGCATGAGCCTATACTCCGACATCCTCATTTGTGCCTGCTGTTCTACTTTCTTGTCGGAGTTATAGGATTTTAAGGTGTCCAATACTATGAGTTATGTTACCAAGCCGTCTAAATTTACTCGCTGCTATCATCCCTCTCACCCTCTAGCGCAATATATCATTCATCAAATAGATGCGCTTGAGCTGCGCCCGCAAGATATTATCAAAGCCATGCAGTACCCTTTAAAACATACTATGCCCGCCTGCGAGCGTCTGCGTCATGTATTATCGAATCAACATCTTGGTTTAGATGCCAGTTATATAGATAAATATTTTACGGCTGATGCATTCTTAGAAATGTTATTTGCAGTGCTCAAGTTACCTTATGAGGCGTTTGCAGAAGATATTGCACAAATTAAAAGTGGCTTGGCACATTATTCTAATGCTGTGCCAAGGTACAGCTTGCAGGCGCAAGTAGGTTTTGATGAGGCAGCTTGGCGTCATGAAAGCGTGAGCCAAGTAGGATATGCACTGCCAAAATCTAGTAAGGGATAACAAGGGCGTTAGGTGTTAAATACTGGCTAGCATAATTTGATCAAAACCTTATACATATTGCAGGCGTTAGCCTTTACAAGCAGCGCCCGCCGCTTTCGCTTTTTCATAGACGTCATTTGCATCCACTCCTGATACGCTCTTGAGGTACTTTTGTA
Organism: Psychrobacter sp.; assembly: GCA_029264635.1. GTDB lineage: Bacteria > Pseudomonadota > Gammaproteobacteria > Pseudomonadales > Moraxellaceae > Psychrobacter. Next base: position 4,099 of record JARIAA010000067.1, read on the forward strand.
CGCCAGCTTCAAGCGGGGCACGCCACGCTGGATCATTAAGCGGGTCAGGAATCTCAATCATCGTATCGCCTTTATCCACCGCAGCTTGCCTAACCTCAGCATTGACCCGATCAAAGATTTGCGAAGCTTTAGCGCCCATTTGCGCCCCTGAATTGTCATCAATTACTTTTTTTAAGTCATCAGGTAAGCTTTCGTACTTATCCTTATTCATAGTAACGACAAACGCTGCGTTATAAAATGGTACGTAGGTATGCGCATTGACTAGCTCGTCCAAACGAAAAGCTTGAATAGGCTGCCAAGGTAAGCTCACTCCATCAATGACGCCGCGCTGCAATGAGGTATAAGTGTCACTTGCCGGCATGCCGATAGTGACTGCACCAACGGACTCTAACATATCGGCTGCGACCGATGAGGTACGCCGAATGCGCATGCCATTTAGGTCTGATGGCGTGCGAATTGGCTTGTCAACAGTATGTATACCATGAGGTCCTGACCCCATCATATAAAGTAGATGCGTGTCCTCATATTCGTTTGAGATGACGCCATCATCATAAAGTGTATGAAGTACGCAGCTTAACTGCTCTCCTGACTCTGAAACGCCTGGCAGCTCTGCAATTTGAGAAACGGGGAAACGACCGCTAGTATAGCCCTGCGGCTGTACACCGATATCGATAATGCCTTTTGCAGCGGCATCATAAGTAACATCGGGTTTGCTAAGGGTTGCTGAAGGAAAAATCTCAACCTTGATACGGCCATTGGAGTCCTCTTCAACTTGTCTTGCCCAAGGCTCGAACGCTTCTTTATTCATAGAATCGTTAAGGGTCATAAAGTGCGAAAACCGAAGGGTAACGACTTCATCGTCATTGGTTGAAGCGCTTTGATTAGAACAGCTAGATAGCGCTAAAATGCTTGCTAGCGCAACGGCAGAAGACAGTTTTTTGTCCATTATAAAATCCTTCCTTGGAGAGTGATTAAGACCTTTTTCTATAGAATATTTAGTATATAACGAAGGTTAACGGTTGTGAAATTTATAAAATATTCACTAAAACTAGCGTTTTATTGATAAGATTATGTAATACGTAATCGATTACTTTATAATCTATTAGGTGAAGCATTTTTGACTTGAATAGATGTAAAAGAGGTACAAACTAGATTTATGCATTTGAGAACAGATCATTGAGTCAGAGAATAGTTACGTAGTATGTAATAATTAAAAATTACTTCCTTAACGCTTTTATTAAATTATTACAAAAAGTAACAATGCATAAATGTTATGTAGCTGATCTACAGAATTGAGTTCTACTTAGTACCATAAAAACAGAAAATTTGTGTGCGATTTCTTAAAATGAATGACCCATAGAAAAGATATTCACTAGTTATTCTAATGAGACTATTTATAATTTTATCCGAGTGAACCATGCCAGAATTAGATAAAAGTCAAAATGGCGTCAAATCAATGGAGATTGGGCTATCTATCTTAGATGTCCTAGTAGATGAACGGGCGCCCATGAAACTCAAAGACATCTCATCAGCGATGCAGATGCACCCTGCTAAGATACATCGCTATTTGGTAAGCCTGATTCTAAAAAATTATGTTGAGCAGCTCGATGATAGCAGTTATACGTTAGGGGTTCGAGTCGATGCGTTGAGACAGGCTGGGTTTGACCAAAACAACGTTATGGAGCAACTGACAAAGATAGCTGTCGATATCAAAAATACTTTACATTGCGGTGTGCAAATAGCCAAATGGTTTAATGAGGGGCCCATTGTCATAAAGTCTGTCGAACCAAACACGCCAATCAGTATTATTACTCGTGTCGGCTCACGTATGCCTTTGGTGTCATCAGCAACCGGCAAACTTTTGGCAAGTTATCAGCCGAGCAGTATCATTAAACCGTTAGTACTGGCAGAGCTGCAGGCCAATAAAGACCAGCATGTAGTCTCTTCATTGTTTGAAGATGAGAGTGTTGAAGTTAAGGAGAGGGACATTTTAGTACAGTGGCAAGCGTTCGAACAATCATTGCTTGAGGTTAGGGAACAGGGCTATGCCTATGCTATGGGCGATGTCATGAAAGGCATCAATGCGTTTAGTATTGCAATTGATATGCAGTGCGCGTCAAGCGATGTCGATTCTATCGTCATGTCTATGAGTAAGCGTTTAGGCCATTCGATTACGGTAATTGGTACCGCAGAGCAGCTCCCTTACAGTCACAAAAAAAGAATCATTAATAAAATGCTCGCCATAGCGCAGCATTATAAAAGCTTTTAGTCGTTTTTACCTTATCGAGTGTGCGCAGGCAAACTCGATAAAGTTGTCTTTTTTGAAAAGTCGCTAATACCTTTACTTTACATTGACAGTGATACGACCAAGTCCTTCAACCTCGGCGACCATGGTATCACCTTTGACGACAGGGCCAACCCCTTCTGGCGTCCCCGTCATAATCAAATCCCCAGCTTTTAATTCAAACAGCTCAGACAAACGAGAGATTACTTCTGCGGTTTTCCAAATCAGATGGGTAATATCACTTTGCTGCTTGGTTTCACCGTTGACTGTTAGCTCAATATTACCAGCGATCAATTCATGAGTGCCGTCAATAGGTGTCAGCTCGCCAATAGGTGCAGAATAATCAAAGGCTTTACCCACTTCCCACGGGCGCCCTTGCTCGCGCATGTCCATCTGCAAATCACGGCGAGTCATATCAAGCCCTACCGCATAACCAAAAATGACGTTTTTAGCCTCTTCAACTGAGATATTTTTGGCGTCTTTACCAATGGCAACGACCAGCTCAACCTCATAGTGGTAGTTTTTAGTAAGCGGCGGATAAGGCAAGTCAATCGACCCGTCTTTTGCTACTGGTACCACAGACTCAGGATCGTTGGGCTTACAGAAGAAAAATGGCGGATTACGATCGGGATCAAAGCCCATCTCGCGCGCATGAGCGGCATAATTGCGACCGACGCAATAGACGCGGCGTACTGGAAACTTATCTTCTGTCCCTTTGACATCTAAACCAACAGGCTTGAAAGGTTCAATCACATACGACATAAAAAACTCCTTTTATATTATTTATTAACATAACTTGCACTGCGTGAGAGGTGCTAAAAAGCATCTTCTTGATTGCTAGGATCAGCCTCAATAAAAGCTTGCAAGGTATGACAGTGCTTATCAATAGCTTCGATATTTGGATAAGCGCTCATATCTACCTTGAAGCGGCGCGCTGAATAAACTTGTGGTATCAGATAGCAATCCGCCAAAGTAGGACGATCGCCATAGCAGAAGTTACCACGCTGCTTATCCTGCTCTAAATGCTTTTCTAAGGCGGTAAAGCCCTCATTTATCCAGCGTTGGCACCACATGATCACTGGTTCTTCGTCTACCGAAAGCTCATTGCGCAAGTATTGTAATATACGGCGATTATTGATGGGATGAATATCACAACCTATCATGGCACTCAAAGCCCGAACGTACATCCGTCCAGCACTATCTGTTGGCAGCAAAGGGGTCTCGGGGTAAGTCTCTTCTAACCATTCTAAGATAGCGGGGCTTTGAAACAATTGTAGGTCGTCGGTTTGCAGGACGGGTACCAAACCTTGTGGATTGATCGCTTTGTACTCAGGCTCAAGTTGTTCGTCTTGAGCTAAATTAACTGAGATGGACTCATAATCTAGCCTTTTTAAATTCAGTGCTAACCGTACACGGTGCGAGGTGCCACTACGAAAGTAGCCATAAAGTTTCATCATCATCATTCCTTATGGTTATTTGAGTTTAATTGTCATTGATATATCGTTAATGGTAAATGAAATGGGTACACTACATTATCACGCGAGACTGGTACAAATTTTCCTTGCGTGCTGTGTCGTTGCAGCCAGAGGCTGCGCAAAATTTGCACCAGTCTCACTATATTTTTTCATATTAATCTAACTATAGTAAAGTTTATACATCGGTTCTTGGGCGTTCAGAATAAAGCCCTAATTTTTTTTGAAAGGGTGATTCATCCGCCACAAAGATGAAAGCGGGCGTGTCATTTTGATTGGTTAAGGTAATATTGGCAAAGCAAGGCGCGCAGCTGGTATCAGATGCGATCAGCTCATGCCTGACGTCGTCGGCATCAACGATGACATCACCTTCTATAATATGAAATATAATGGCACATGAGCGTCTGGGCAGACGCAGCACTTCATTAGGGCGCAGCATAATGGCGCTAAAACCAATGATTTTTTGCGCGTCTTGTCCAGTTTCTGGATTGATATAAGTCACCTGCACCATCTCGACATCTTTACCAGCCGCAATGGACTCAAGCGACTTTTTGGTATCTACCCATGGATAGCGCAGGATAGGGTATTCAATAGTATCATTACGCTGAAAATTCTCGGTAGCGACAAGACCGGGGCCATAGATTTTCGGATTGGATTCATGCTCGCCTTTTATCTTTTCGCCTTCTTCGACATAGCTAGTCTCTGAATAATAAACCAAAGGCAAATCCAAAACGTCGAGCCAGACGACTTCTGAATCACCATCATGGGAGTGCTCATGCCACATGCCGCTTGGCGTCAAAATCAAATCGCCTCGCTCCATCTCGCATTTTTCGCCATCGACGCTCGTATAAGCACCATTGCCTTCAACGATCAAACGCACAGCATTTGGAACGTGACGGTGACTTGGCGCCCATTCACCAGGCAGTAAGAGCTGCATGCCTAGATACATAATAGAGCTGGCACACATGTTCTCTAGCGTATGTCCAGGGTTGGCTAATACCAATACTCGTCGTTCTGCTTTTTCTATCGGTGTCAGCTCGCCCGCTTGCATCAGTAGCGGACGAATGTCTCGGTATTTCCAAGCGATCGCCTGAGTTTTAGGTTTTGGGGTGTAAGGAGGGAGGACATCTCGCAGACTTGGCCACAGTGGGACTAAGTTTTTTGCCGTGAGCGCCTCAACGTATTCTTTGGGGAGGTCTTCTAAAGTAGCAAGTCGTTCCATGATTGACTCCAGATATTGATTAAGTGCGTTGAAACCTCGTTATGCTTTAACTTTCTTGTTTTAGCATGAACGTTCAATTTTAGTATAGGACGTTATAGAATCATTGTGAAGATACCAAGAGCCATAATGACAGTGCGCTAAAATCTCACTTAATAGCCTAGATAAAACATAAATTATGTAATAGTTAATAGTCGGGGGTAAAACTACCTCATATAAGGATAATAAATGGCGGTAGTGGTATCATAAAAATTAAGATTAACCGCTGCTATATAAAAAACTTTTAATGTATCAACCACTTTTGGAGAGCCATCTTATATTGATCTAATTACGTAATAAGTAAATGATCAATTTCAAACAGGATTATTGGTTACTTTTATTTACAAAAATTAAGCCTGTTAAACAATTTCAGAGCATATTTAAAGCCTAGTTATCTTAATTGTCTATTAATAAATCGCGCCTGTATTTGGATCTACCACTATTTCTAACAAATAACAGCTTGGTGCTGCTAAGGCGATATTTATGGCCTCAGTTAATGGTTCATGTTGGTAGCACCGAGCGGCATTACAACCCATACTTTCAGCCAATTGCACAAAATCAATATCAGGCAAATCAAGACCTGGTATCGCTTGGCTTTGCATGATTTTGCTAAATGAGCGCATGGCTCCGTAGCCAGAGTTATTAAGCACAATGATAGTGAGTGGTAAGTTTAATTGTACTGCCGTCCAAATTGCTTGAATCGAGTACATCGAC
>JARIAA010000078.1 GCA_029264635.1 Psychrobacter sp.
TTCTGCAAACTATATTGGTGATTTAGGTGGTGTCCCCGTTGATCTGCCCAAGAACCTCGTGCATTTGGTTGAGTATGACGGTGACCCTGCATGGGGCAAAAAACGAGAAGGTGCAAAGCCCGCGCGCAACTATGACTCAAAGATCAATAGCTTTGGCTTTGATTTGCGCTATAACGACAATACCATAAGAGATGTGCTAAGCCCGCCTTGTCAACACCTCTTCGATTTAGAGCCACAGATGGCATTAGATCTTAGTGTGCAATATTCTCGTCACAATCTTGCTGATTGGCAACGCATTGAGCAAGTGGTTAGACAACAGATTTTAAACTTTCGTAAAACGTCATAAGTGTTGTTATCAAACTTAGGCGAAGACGCCATCACTACCATTAAAGAATACAATATAGCCCCTAGGCTGGGTGGAGGTTGTGACACCAAATAACATAAGTTTTTTCAGTCGCCAAAGCTGAGCGAAATTAAGCATTGCTTTGATGTTGATGTTGCCGAGGGACAATGCGCGAACAGAGTATTAAAGAACACGAGCTTTGACCCGCATATTTCCTCCCTTTTAAAGAACTACAATCTCGAGGCTAATCTTTTTGCTTTTGTTTATGGTTCTTTGTTTTCGATCAATGATATAAGACTAGGTAGGGTTGAGTAAGACCAATAATTTAGAATCGGTGCGCTGAGCGCACCCTACAGAAACTCGGCACACCCTACGCAAAATTCAATATCCATCAAAATCAAGGGTTTTATTTTCAATCCATTACTGAGCCGTCAAACCCCCATCAACCACAAATTCGGAACCTGTTGAGTAGCTTGACTCATCTGACGCTAAAAATAGCACCATGCCGCTGACTTCCTCTGGCTGTGCAACGCGCTTCATCGGAATGGTTTTGGCAAAAGCGTCAACCGCATCTTTGGTATCGCCTTGCATAATCATCGGTGTGGCAATGACGCCTGGGTGAATGGAGTTCACGCGAATGCCATGAGGGGCGCACTCTAATGCTGCCGCTTTGGTCATACCGCGTACCGCAAATTTAGAATCGGTATAGCCGATAGCACCGCCAACCAAACCATTAATCGATGAGATATTGATGATAGAGCCTTGCTTGGTTTCTTTCATCGATGGAATGACGGCTTTCATGCCTAAAAAGACCGATACTTGGTTAATCTCAAGGATTTTGCGATACTCTTCTACAGAAGTATCCAAAATAGATTTGTGGGTGGTGATACCTGCATTATTGACTAAGACATCAATTTGACCAAACTTGTCTTCGGTTTGCTTTACAACCTGCGTCCAATCATCTTCATTAGTCACATCATGCTTGATAAATAGGGCGTTATCGCCAAGCTCTTTAGCTAAGGCGTCGCCTTTATCAGCATTAATATCGGTCAAGACCACTTTCGCGCCTTCTTGCATGCACAAACGCGCATGAGTCTCGCCCATACCTTGAGCGGCACCTGTAATGATGATCACTTTATTTTTTAAACGAGCCATGAGATATCCTAATTAATGAGTAGTAAGTATGAGAAGTAAGCATAAGAAGGCAACGTACTAGAATATCTTCGTTGTCGAGGTTTGGTGTGGGAGCGTAAATACAGTGTCGAAGCCTAGCGTAAATAAAAATGTATAGACTAAAAAAGCAAGGGTGAGCGAGATCTCCATTGTCAAGGCCATCCATATACTAACGCCGTACCAGAGCATATAAAGGGGCATACAAACTAATGTAAGACCGCCCTCAAAGCCTATCGCATGGATACTGCGTATGATAAAAGTGCGTTTTTTAATCTGCTTACGCTTCTCCCAATATTCAAAAAGCGTATTATAAATAAAGTTCCATATCACAGCGGTACTAGCAATAATAATAGCGAGGATTAAAGACTGCTGAGTATCGCCGCCGCTGAGTACCACTAAAATAAAGGTAGTCAGCATGACAGAGAAGATCTCAAAAAGTGTGACATAGAGCACACGGCGCTTGATAGGACTTAAAGTAATCAATTCAAACTCCAGTACGCCTTTTTAGAGCTGTTAAATACCTAAAAGCTTTCGTGTCCGGCTATAATCTGACAAAAACGGCTAGTCTCTCTTTTTAGCCTCGTCCATATCGTCTTCATCGATAATATCAATATCTGCTAAGCACAATTTATCATATTCTTTTTGACAAAAATCAGAATCAATTTTGCACATCGCTGCTTGCAGCTGATCTAAACGTCTTTCCGACTGCTGAATATGATCGAGCATTTTAGCAAAGGCTTCTGCAACGGGATCTTGAGAGTAAGGATCAATACCATAAGCTTGAAACGTAGTGTTGCGATTAGAGTTCTGCTCCACTGGCTGAGATTGAGTCTGGCCATTATTATTGGCTTGAATACTGTTTTGCTGTCTCTCTTGGGCAGCGGCTTTAGACTGACTAGTGGCTATCTTGGATGGAACTGGATTGCCTTTTTCATCATGATAATCAGAGATCATCCTTGCTGAGCTACCTACCATCGTCGCAAATGCAGGTACGGGCTTAACGACTACCGCGTTAGAGCCAATTTTGGCATTTTTACCAACCGTAAAGGGCCCTAAGACTTTCGCACCCGCGCCAACAATGACGCCATCCTCTAAGGTAGGGTGGCGCTTGCCGTCATCTTGTGAAACCCCACCTAGAGTGACCCCATGATACAAGGTAACATCGTCGCCAATCTCAGCCGTTTCGCCAATGACGACGCCAACACCATGATCGATAAAAAAGCGTCTACCAATTTTGGCGGCAGGATGAATCTCAATCCCAGTAATAATACGAGAGCCATAAGATATGACGCGTGCTGCCAGTTTTTGCTCATGATTCCATAAATAGTGGGCACCGCGATGCAAAATAAGCGCGTGAATGCCAGGATACGTTAAGATAACCTCAAGGCTATTACGAGCAGCAGGGTCACGATTAAATACTGCATCAATGTCTTCTTTTAGATCTTGTTTGATGCTGGCAAGTGATTTAAATAAAGTGGGCAATGACATAAGGCATCCTGTCTACTAGGCAATAAAATAGTATTTAAACAATATAACGGTAATCGCTGCTTTTAGCATAAATGTATTAGCATTTATTGATGAGTGTCGATCTTTAACTATATGCGTAGAAGCAAATATACCGTCAATTCTCTCAACTTTATAGCAGTTTTGCACGATAAAAGACAGCCGCGAGCCTTAAAATACAAATAAACTAACAAAGTAATGTCAGCTTGTGATCCTAATGCCAGCTTTTTAGCCATATCTAGAATCAGCTAAAGATTTCATTCTTTTAAAAGCTTAGCGATAAGTGCGCTTAGAAGTTGGTATTCTTTTTGATCAAGCTGTATGCGAGAACCTAGACGCGCCAATCTTGACGGTAAGGCTTTTAAATGCTCGCTATCTGCAAGACCCCTCTGAATCATAAGCTCAGTCGTACGCTGGGTAAGCTGTTGCAATTGCTGTTGGGTAATGGCAGGCTCATCCCATTGCTGGCGTACATGGACGTTTAATATTGGCTGGTCGACAATGTTTTCAGCAGTTAGATTATTGCCGAATTCGAGGTCATCTTTATGATGATGAATGCTCTGAGAATGGCTTTGCGCGTAAGCATAGATAAAACTGGCAATGACTTGGACAGCTGAGGCCACATTGAGTACTGGATAGGCAGGATTGGCCTCAATTTGGATATGATAATCTGCGTAAGCCAATTCCTCATTGGTCAAGCCGCGATCTTCGCGTCCAAATAAGATAGCGATAGTTGGCTGATTCGCATTTTTTATTGGGTCATCGTTATTATTGAGCGTGGCAGAAGCAGATTGCTGCTTTATAGCTTTTTGTGCGTCAATAAAGTCCAGCATAATTTTTGCCGCTTGTATGGGGGTCACGACAGGGCGCGGCAGATGCCGACTGCGACTGCTGGCGGCAAAGACAAGCTGACAATCAGAAATAGCAGACTCAAGGGTTGGGGCTATCAGAGCGGATGATAATACATCAATGCCGCCCGCTGCATGCGACACACTG
>JARIAA010000096.1 GCA_029264635.1 Psychrobacter sp.
CAAACACTAATGCCAACGAGACTGTCTCAATAAACCTAGGTTGAGGGTTTAACGTTGATGTATGGTGCAGGTAAGTCCCAAATATAATATTTGCCGTCCTCAACCAACTTAATTTGCTGACGAATGATGGCATTGTCTGGTACTTGCTGTTCAAGACGGCGTAGGCGATCTAACGCCTCGCCACGACGATCACTTAATAAGTCAGACTGTGCTAAGCTTTGCTCAGCCTCGGTATAGCCAAGATTAACCGCTTTATCCAAGTACTTCTGACCTTCTTTAAAGCCGCCACCTTCTGAGAGCATCATGCCATACAAAAAGTTTGCCTCTCCGCTATCGGGCTTGGCTTTGATAGCACGATCTACGTATTGACCAGCACGTACCGCAAAGTCTGAGCCTAAGTCTAAATTACGACCCATACCGTTTAATCTGGCAGCACGTAACAGTACTTCATAAGAGGCGTCAGGATCGTTCGCATAAGGCTCGATCCACTCAGCCATTACCTTGATCTTTTCGCGCGTATAGTGACGCTGCGTACGGTTTGGGAAGTTAGGTGGATAGTGACGCGCGTTAGGCGATACGTCTTCGATAAAATCATCTAGTAAGCTGACATCGAGTTTATCTACACCACCTTTTGTCTGCGGAATAAGCTTTGTAGGTACAAAACTGATGTCGCTAATGCGCACTTGCGGTGCTGGAATATTGGTCAGCTGACCACGGCTGATGTCTACCCCAGTGCTGCTCATAGGTCCACGCTGGTAGACTTGTATCGCCCCAGTAGGTTTTTGAGTGACAGGTACTACCGGTGTAAATGGCGTTGACTGCACAGGCGTAGCAGCCGTTTGCGAAGTTGACTCTTGATCGCTTGCAGTTGCACCAGAGGCGTTGGGCTGTGCACTACCGATCGCTGTATTTGACTGAGCACGGCGGATAACGCGCTTGCTTGAATCAATCGCACTAGGGGCGCTGGCATTGACAGCAGCTTCAGCAGTGGCATCAGGGGTCGCTGCCATAACAGGCACTGAAAGTACCATCGTGCAGGCTGCTGCTAAGGCGGTCAAAGTAGCAAATTTGTGAGTTTTAGCGTGGCTTGTGGGTTGGCTCATGGCAATCGTTACCTTGGTTATTGATAAATTATTTTTGCTCTATCTTGTGCAATGACTATAGTCAATACTGAATTAAATCGACACACTAGATTATAATGTGAAACTGATGCAAATTTTTTATACCCTATCAAATTAACATCAAGCCTCTCAATAGCAGGATTGTTAAAAATCCTACAGGTTGTCTTCTGTCATCAAAATCAGGGCAGCTAATAACCTAACGTTTCCTAATTATTCAGATTTTTATTAGCTACTTTGGTATAAATCTATTCTCTGTAACTGACTTATGTCTTTATAGATGATAAGCGGTAGCTTTCATACGATTGGCCATCCAGCGCATAGTATGACGAATAGGGGGTGACAACGCTGCGCCGCCACTGTCCAAAGCAAGCTCTCGATGGTGCAATTCTTCAACATCCATCTGCGCCAATATCTCGCGTGAGCGCTTGTCTTGTGATGGCAGCTGACCAATATGATCTTGTAAGTGCTCACTCACTTGAGCTTCGGTCTCAGCGACAAAGCCCAAGCTAAATTCGTTTGAGATAGCACCAGCAACTGCCCCAAGACCGAACGACATCCCATACCATAATGGAGTAAAGATACTGGGATGGCTGCCAAGCTCTTGCAAGCGAGTCTCACACCAAACCAGGTGATCTACTTCTTCCTCAGCTGACTGATGCATGGCTTGTTTTACGCCATTATCTTTGGCACTAAAAGCCTGTCCGTGATAGAGCCCTTGCGCGCACACTTCACCAGTATGGTTGATACGCATAAGCCCCGCTACGTGGCGCGCCTCTGTAATACTAAGCTCAGGAATAGTATCGTCACTCACAGGTAATGGACGGGTACTAGGGTTGGAATGGGGGACAACTGCCCGTAGCGCTTTGTCGACGCCAAGTAATAAATGGTCTATCTTAGATAAGGGTCGCAGTGCCATGATTAGCTCCTGATATTGCTATATTTTATGATTATCTGATTTTATTGATTACAATCTGGTTTCATTTATTAAAATAACGACTCATCACTATAGCAAACAATCGAGATTATCGGCATGGAAAAATGCAACGAGTCATAAAACTTGTTACGCTGTATCAATCTTGCCTGCTAAACGAATCATCATGAGTTTGCATGACGGCTTGGCCGACGTGTTTATTGAGCTTCTTATATAAAAATACGCCAAAGATAATGTTGAGTATGCCTGTCACTAAAAAGAGTTGTGGCAGCGACATCTGTAAGCTATTTAAAACTATGATAGCAAAGATGGCCGAGGTCACCATAAAAATAGCATTAAAAATGTTGTTGGCACCAACAATACGCGCACGATGGCTTTTGGGTGCATAGGCTTGCATAGAGGCATATAAAGGCACGATATACAAACCCCCACTAAATCCTAAAAAAAATAAATCAGCAAATACACGCCAGCTGCCACGCACTTGAAATAAATCATTAATACCTAATAAGGTTTCAGCATTAATATCGATACTCAATCCTGACAAAGAAAAATAAAGGTCAATAGCAAAAATACTCAAGCCTGCAATACCAAAAGGTAGCAGACGTAAGCTGACCTGATTTTTAGTTAAAGATTTACATAATAATGAGCCAATAGAAACCCCAACAGAAAATAAGGTTAGTAGGAAAATAACGACAGATTCATCACCCTGCAAAATAACTTTGCTAAATTCAGGGGTTTGGGTTAAAAAAGTGGCGCCATAAAACCAAAACCAGCTATTACCCAAAATCACAAAGAATAAAAACGGCAAAGAGTATAAATAGCGTACCGTTGACATACTGGTCGTAAAGATATTCCAGTTGATAGTGAGGTTGGGCTGCATCGCTGTCATGATTGGGATAAAACGTGCCGCCATATAACCCAATAGTGCCACCAACACAACCGTTGCACTAATCCAATACAGCGACTGCGACAATTGTGTCAATACGCCTGCGATAATCATACCAAGTAAAATAGCAAGCGAGGTGCCCATCTGAAACAGACCATTGGCACCGACAAGCTCATCTTCTCGCATCGCTTGTGGCAGATAAGCATACTTAATCGGTCCAAAAAACGTAGAGTGCGTACCCATCAAAAACAGAGCGACAAACAATAGCGTATACCATTCGAACACAAAGCCCACCGCCGCAACCGCCATGATAACCAGCTCAAGTAGCTTTACAAAGCGGGTCAGTTTAGATTTTTCAAACTTATCAGCAATTTGTCCTGCCAGCGCAGAAAACAAAAAATAGGGCAAAATAAATAGCATCGCTGCCAAGTTATTTAAGATACTGACTTCCACACCGATTTGACTGGCAGCGGTATAAGTTAGTACTAAGATAAGCGCTTGTTTAAAAATATTATCATTAAAGGCGCCCAAAAACTGGGTAAAAAACATAGCATTAAAGCGGCGGCGCTTAAACAACTGAAATTGATTTGCCATGTGAACTCCTACAAGCGGCCGATATCTACTGCATAAAAGGGCGAAACATTAGCAGCCTAACGGGCTTTTGTATTATATAATTATCAATATTATCAAAAACCTATCAAAATATAAGATAGGTTTTATCATTTTTAGACCGTATAATAGTAAGGCTTCGCCATAAATACATGCGCTAGATGCTATGATTTGCTAATTAACTAAGCTATGATTTGTAAGTTTGACGGGGGTTTGTCAGCGCAGGTTATAGAAAAAACGGCGCATAGAGGTATAGTGTGACTATGTAGCCTATTATCATTTAACCATTTATGATCTCATTAATAATGTCGATTAAGATTAAAGCGTTTATCAAATAAGAGGCGTGGCGTACAAAGCCCAACCGTTCAAAGCAGATGTATATCAGCTGCTAAGGACTATAAATAGTAATGTTAAGGTATTATAAGTACATTCACCAGCCCTTACGTGCGACGCCCGTCGTAGTATAAGTATGCCGTGTGAGACGATAGGATATAAGTATGATCAGACCTCAGCCCTCGACGCTGCCGCACAACTTGTCAAAATTGCCGCGTGGCTGTTTTAATCGCTCAAAGCTCTTCACCGCGCTGGCTAGTACTTTATTTGGCGTTGGCGTGGTGACGCCTGTTATAGCCGCTGATGAGGGTAGCAATAAGACAAATCCATCTGCTCAGTTTTCAAGTTTAGCCAAATATAACGCCCTTATGTCTGATGAAGACTCTGAACTTGACGCCGCTTTAGATGCCTTGCGCCTAAAAAAAGCCGTTGAACAAGGGATAATTGATCAATCCGTATTGGATGACTACAGAGAACAAAACTTAAGCGGGACGCTCAAAAAGGCTCTACCAACCCAACCTGTCAACGAAAATAACACAGATAAAAATAACTTAGATAATGCAAAAGTAGATAACCTGCAAACCAACGTCCCCGATGATAATTTGCTAAAAAAAGCAGCAGCCGTGCAGCAAGAAGGCTATCAGATGATGACGCCTGAACAAATTGAGCGTGAACTTGCGGCAGTAATGAATGATAACGGGCAAAACATTACTCAAGATAGTGCCCAAGGCAACAACACTATCGATAGTGATTTTGATCAACCTGTCGCGACTTTAGACAGTCGCGCGCCGCCCATTGGTCTCGACCCAAGTTTGGATGCCGCAAACTTGCCAGCACCGACCAATCTGGAAACATTGGGACGCACGCCAAGTAATGTTGAGCAGGCTAAAACGGCTGAAATCTTGTCGCGTCCGATAAACGTTAGTGACGCGGTTAGTAGTGGCAATGGAGATAGCCGCGCGCAAACGCTGGCACAGCAAAAACGTGATCCAGTAATAGGCGCTGATAATACGATTGCTGATGCTAAAGCCAAAGCCATTGCAGGTGAATTGCCTATTGAAGATAACACGGTAGCGCAGCAAGACGAGCAGCCAGAGGCGTTGAATCCTGATGATTACTTGCCTGAGTATCAGGCAGAATCTGAAACACAGGCTGTTAACAATAGCATCGTACAAGCCTCCAAACCATCAACGCGCGCACGTAACAGCAGTAATATCGTCAAGCGTTTGTACAACCGAGTATTCAATGGCGGGGTAATGGCACTGCCAAACGTAGAGACGACAGTTTATTTGCAGCAAATGAATACTGACAGTAATACGCCAACCTTAGTCAAAGCTGACGAAGATATACAGCCGATTAATAACATTAAAGCGGCACTTGACGATACAAACGTGCAGTCAGTCGCTGACTTTACCGCTGCCCTGCCACGTCTACGCCAAACTGCACTAGATGCCGCGCGTGCAGTTGGTTACTACGATGTTACCTTGCGTCTGCGTCAACCAACTGTCGATACCATTGATGTCATTATCGAAAAATTGGGCGAACCTGTCATTGTAGATAGCCACATCGTCGATATTCGCGGCGAAGGTATTGAGCAGCGTGAATTCCAAGAACTGGGGGACAACATGCCTCCAGAAGAGGGTGACATCTTTAATCACCGTGTTTATAAAAACAGCAAAGCCGCACTTGAGGCGTTAAGTAATACTTATGGTTATTTTGACCAGTACTGGTTAAATAAATCAGTCGATATTATTTTACCAGATAATACAGCAGACGTATCACTGGTTTATAATACGGGCGATCGCTATAAGTTCGATGAGGTGGTGTTTTTTACCTACGATGAGGCGACCAATACTCTGACGCGAGATCCTGAAAAACTGCCCGTTGAGCTATCCTTATTAAAGCAATTGTTTAATTTTAAAGAAGGCGATCCATTCTATCGTCCTGCTATTACCAAGCTTGGTAATGATTTATCAGCGACGCGCTATTTTAATAGTGTCAACGTCGAGACCATTTTGCCACCAGATGATCGTAGCGAAAGCGGCACTTTATCTTTTGATAACACGCCAATAGATGCTGATAATGATGGCATCATAGATGGCGATGTCGATACCATTGCCAATCCAGAGGACCGTATTGTCTCTGCTAACGATGGCGATATTGGTGAGTCAGCGGCGAATGCAAACAATGCTGCAAATAGTGTTGATGGTATCAATGATGCCCAAGATGACAACGTTAAAGGGAATGACAGTAATGTTAAGAGCGGTACTACTGTTGATGCAGCAGATGTCGCTCCTATTGAATTTGAAGTTGATCAAGAAACACAAGACAAACTTATGGCTATTAAACAAAAAGCTGAACGTTTGAGTAGTTTGCCAGATGACAGGGTACTTGACGAAAAAGAAAAAGAAAAATCCAACAGCATTTTAGGCAAGATTAGTGACTCAATTAGCAATGTGGCCGAAAAAATATTTCCTGAAGAGGAAAGCGTACTTGCTGATGAGGACTTTGTCCCACCGACGCTTGCAGGGCGCAAAACTCCAAAGGACGTACAAGAAAGCAAAAAAGTACCGCTATATGTCTTTGTCTCAGCCGATAAACCACGTGACGCGCAAGTAGGTATTGGTTATGGTACAGATACAGGGGTTCGAGCGACTGCTAAGATTGACTACAATTTAATCAACCGTCAAGGTTATCAGGCAGGGGCTGAAACTGAGGTCTCAAGAATCACTAAAAATGTCACGGTTTATGGCAGTCGTCCATGGAAGCACCCCCTTAATGATAAGTTAGAAGGCCGCGTTACTTATGAAGAAGAAGTGATCGATCAAGGTGAAGGCAGTTTTGATTTGTCTACTAAAACTTTAAAGGCGGCCTTGGCGCGTAATATTCGCCGCGAAAGTGGCTGGAACCGCAGCTACTCTGTACGTTACCGCTTAGATGAGCTTGAGACTGGCGTTGATGAGACGAAGTTGGAAGATTTACCTGTCGAATTTACGTCCTCTAAGCCTAAACAAAGAGCATTACTGTTCGGCTATGGTATAAACAAAACTGACGTTGACAGTGCGATCAATCCGACTCGCGGCATGCGCCAATACTATGCCATCGAAGCAGGGGCAGATAAAGCGTTTAGCGATACTGACCTGGCAATCATTCGAGCTGGTGTTAGCGGTATCTATAGCTTTGGCGATGCTAATAAACATCAAGTGCTCGGTAGTTTAAACACCGGCTATATTTGGGCCGATGATTTTTATGAGGTCCCGTACAAACTGCGCTTCTTTGCTGGTGGGGATCAAAGTATCCGCGGCTATGACTATGAGAGCTTATCGCCATTAGAGAATGGTTATTTGACGGGCGGGCAAGTACTTGCAGTCGGTAGTGCTGAGTATAACTATGAATTTAAACCAGGCTTTCGCGGCGCGCTGTTCACTGATATTGGTAACGCTTATGACAAAAACTTCGATACGGAAACTAAAGTCGGTGTCGGTGTCGGTATTCGCTGGGCGTCGCCTGTCGGCGTTGTACGTGTGGATGTAGCTGCTGGCGTGACAGAAGACAGTATTCCAATTAGACTGCACTTCTTTATCGGCTCACCTTTATAATACAGCCTTGTCTAGCAATTGCTGGTAACCATTTTTTAACGTAGTTGAGTGTCATGTTGACCAAAAAGAACCCGCCTGACCGTTCACCTGATGAAGATCCTGCTCAAAGAGATGCCCGCGCGGTAAAGCGCTGGTATCCCATGTCTTTTGTGTTCAAGTTATTGATACTGATACTCATAGTTCTGTTGATTATGTTTGCCGTATTTTTTTATATGGCGGGCACAGAGTCAGGTACCAAGTTTATCCTAGAAAAGATCAGCGCTGAGACAGGCATTGAGCTCAAATATGGTAAAGGAAATTTGCGAGATGGGATTTGGGTCTCAGATATAGATATTAAGGCGACTGATGATTTAGAGATCTTAGTGGATAAAGCTTATGTCAAGATAGGCTGGCGTGCGGTATTTGCAAAAGAAGTCCATTTGCGAGACGCTAACATTCAGCGTATAGAGATCCTCAATAAAAAACCGCCAACAGGTGAGCCGTTCGATTATAAAACACTGAAACTGCCAGTCAACTTACGTTTTGATCAAGCAAAAATAAAAACCATTGTTTATAAGCAAGTGACCAAAGATCCTATTTTGGTGCATGACATCAGTGCTCGCGATTTGACGTGGGTTGGTAGTAAGATTGAAGTTGGTCGTGGTAATTTACGTTATGCAGATATTGTCAAAGTCAGTGCACTACAGGGCGATATAGATCTGCAAGGCGATTATCCTTTAGATCTTAGTGCTATTGTCGAAGTCAGCGCGCTGGAAAAAGCGTATATTGATCCCCTCAATATTACCGCGACAGGGACTCTAAAACGCACAGTCGGAAAAGTACGTAGTCGTTATAACGAAGGTGATGTTCAAGGCGAATTTGTCGTGCAGGGCTTAGATACAGGCTCTCCTTTTCAGGCCAAGTTGCAGTGGGATGATATCCTCATTCCTTATGCAGACTCACAAAATATTCATCTAAAAAGGGGCATCGCTACGGCTACAGGCGTAATCTCTGAGGTACGTCTGCGCATCAATGCTGATCTGACCGCCAAAGACATCCCTTCAGGTCATTATCAAGGGCGCGGCATCATTGCTAATAGCCAACTGCGCATAGACCGCCTAACCGCTGAGGTTCCTGCTGGACGCCTGCTATTGCAAGGTATCTTAGACTGGCAAGACAGCTTCGATGCCAAGGTACGAGCCACGGGTAGCAATTTTGATATTCGCCGTGCTATTCCTGATGACTATGCTGACTTTAAAGCTTATGCACCGCAAAAACTCAATGGCCGTCTATCGATGCATTATCAACAACGAAACCGTGCCAACAACCTACAAATTGATGCAGATTTGCGCCAGCGTGATGGCGAGCACGTCAATGCCAATATCGTTCGCGGTAAGACTTCCTTAAAATCTACGCAAACAGCCCCTTGGTATATCGATGCTCAGTGGCAAAACCTCATTCGCCGCAATATACCCAATATCGGTAATATCGATAGCCCAAATGGACGAGCTGATGTCATCGTGCGCGGCTCGCGTTTGTCGGTCAATGCCAACGCGCTTATCAATGAGTTAAATGCAGCGCCTAAAGGCAATTATGATGTAAAAGTCCGTAAAGCGGGCAATGTCATTGATATTAATAGACTTAATTATAAAGGTATCGTCGGTGATCTTGCCGGTAATGGACAGATACAACTTGCTACTAAGCAGCGGCCGCTATCGTGGCAAATTGATGCACGTACCAACGGTTTACTCCCTAAGCAGTATCGTAGCGATTTACCGCTTGAGCGCTTAACAGGCAGTCTTAGTGCGCGCGGGCGTTTGCTCAATATTACTAAAAATGGGGTCAAAGGTCAGCGTCATATTATCAGTTTAAACAATACGGACTTGCAGGCACAGCTTGATGCTACCCAAGATGGTCGTGATATCGGCATCGCTGGGAAGGGGGATGCCAGTATTGATATTATTGGCGGCGAGCTGTCCGTATTTGACACGCGTTTTGATGGTCGACTTGATACGGCCGATGTTCCAAATGGTCAATTATCTATTGATGCGGCTGGCACGCCAAAGCTTATCAATGTACGTAAACTAAATTATGCAGGTGAAGCAGGGGCTGTTAAGGCAAAAGGTGTGCTTGATCTGCGCCAAGGTATGGGTTGGACAGTGAATGGACGCTTTGACAATTTTGATCTGGGTTATTTTTTACCAAACAACCCAGCTATCTTGACAGGAGATCTGAATACGAGTGGTCTCTGGCAGCCTGCGCCCAAAAGCCGTCCTAACGCCAAAGGCAAGCTTGCACGCTTTGCGGTAGATTTTAATGGTGTATTAGATGCCAAGCAGCTGCCTGCTGGCAAGCTCACCATTAACGCTAGTGGCGACTCCCAGCTGATACGTATTAAGCGTTTTCGTCATGTGGGCGCGGCGGGTAGCATTGATGCCAAAGGATCGGTTGATGTGAGTCAAGGCATTGCTTGGAATATCAACGCCGTCATGGATCGCTTTAACCTAGGCTACTTCCTAAAAGATACACCAAGCTCCATTACTGGTAGCATAAAAACGGATGGAAAATGGGGAGAGGCGCAGCAGATTATCAACCTTAGACAAATCAATTTAAATGGTATTTTGAAGGGGCAACCTTTGAGCGCTAAGGGAAGTCTTGCCGCTAAATTGAGCTTGCCAAAAGATTTGTCTAGTTATTTGCAGCGCCTAAAAGCGCAAGATGCCAAGGCTCAATATAAGCAAGTCAATGCACTTATCGATAGTCTTAACGCCAACAATCTTGTACTGCGTTGGGGCGATAACTATCTGACAGCCAATGGTAACGCCAGACAATTACAAGCTAAGATTAATGTGACCAGCCTTGATCAACTCTCAGAAAAACTGGCAGGTAAAATAACGGGCGGTGCAACCTTGTCTCAGCCAGCGGGGCAAGCACTGCCCACGATTTATATTGACCTGGTTGGTGAGCGACTGGCGTTGCCTGGATTCATTTTGCGTCAAGGTCGTGTGCGCGGCAAATTAGTCAACTTAGCCACCAGCCCAAGCCAGCTTATTATTAGTGCTGAAGGTTTAGAGGCGGCTGGTCAAAGTTTTGAGAACATCAATGCATCTTTTAATGGTACTGAACAAGCTCATGTGGTCAATCTCAATGTGACCAATGAAAAGCTTGATGTCTCAGCGCGTTTAAAAGGTGGCTTTAATCGTGACGCGCTTAGCTGGTCAGGCGTCATAGGTAAAGGACGCGTCAAATCACCCTATGCAACTTTACATCAGTTGCAGCCTGCGCAACTGATTGTCAATTTACCAAAACCACAGAACGGCGGCACAAGCGATCTAAAAGTACAGTTGGCAGCGCATTGCTGGCAAGCGGCCGATCAAACTGGCAAGCTATGTCTGCGCGAAAATCTTATTGCTTCTGCTGCTGGTGGTCAGGTTAATATTGCCCTACAAAAACTGGATACCTCGCTATTTTCGGTATTCTTGCCAAAAGATATTGATTGGCAAGGACAGATTAATGGTAAAGCAGTTGTTGGTTGGCAGCGCGGTAAGCCGCCGACTATTAATACGACGTTATACTCTGATAATGGCAAAATAGGTCTGATTCAAGATGGTGATGCAGCTCCTGTGACGCTGCCTTATGAGCGTGTCTCTCTCATTGCGCTATCAGTGCCTGAAGGACTTAAACTGCGGGCGGATATCAATACTGGAAAAGGCGCTCGCGGTTATGCTGAGGTCATTGTAGACCCTTATAAAACACCCAAACCTATCTCAGGCGCATTGGTACTAAATGAGCTCAACCTTGCTGTATTCAAGCCTTTTTTTCCAGGTATGCGCGTACTTGAGGGCAACATTACGATGGCAGGTGGCCTTGGTGGTACATTGGATAAACCACAGTTCTATGGTGATGTAAAGCTTGCTAATGGCCGTGTCGCTATGCTTGATTTGCCAGTAAACTTAACCCGAGTGAATGCAACTGCTAAAATCCGCGGAACAGAAGCAATCATTGATGGGAAGTTTAATAGTGGTACAGGCATGGGTAAACTGACTGGAACCGTAAATTGGCAACAAAAATTGCAAGCCAAGCTTAGTATTATTGGCGAGAGATTAGTCTTAACGCAGCCGCCGTTATTGCTGGCTGAGATCAATCCCGATATCGATATTATCGTGCGGCCAGGTGATCGTTACGTCAATATCGAGGGAGCCATCAGTGTGCCATCAGCGACTATTCGTCCTCCTGAAGCCAGTGAAGATATTATTACTCAGACTGAAGATGCTGTTGTCATTGACCGTCGTTTGATTGGTAATATTGATGAGGTTTTAGCCATCTCACGCCCCTGGTCCATCAATGCAGATATCGGTATCGATTTGGGTGACGACATTAATTTCCGTGGCTTTGGCGCGGTCATTCCTTTGGCAGGGGCGCTTAATATCAATCAAAACGGCACTGGTGTCATGAGTGCCAAAGGGGTAGTGCAAGTATCTCGTCGTACCACCATTGATGCTTTTGGACAGAACCTAGAGCTAAATTACGGACAAATACGCTTTAATGGTGACGTGATGAAGCCGAATTTAAGTATCGAAGCGGTAAAAATAATTAGTGACAAAACAGTTGGCGTACGAGTGACGGGCAACACTGAAAACCCAAATATCGTCGTCTTTAACAATGCTGGTCTGACCCAACAACAAGCGATGAATGCGCTGGTGACTGGCCGCATCAATGATGGCGAAGCCACGCAAGTGAGCGAGCAAGGGTTTAAATCACAGGTCACTAATAACTTGGCAGCAGCGGGTCTCAACTTTGGCTTGACTGGGACACGAAGTTTGACCAATCAGATTGGAAAAGCCTTTGGTCTGCAAAGTTTAACGGTTGATGCGTCAGGCAATAGTGAAGACACCAACGTTAACGTCACTGGATATGTTACTCCTGATCTATACATTCGTTACGGGGTCGGTGTCTTTAATGCCGAAAACAGTTTGTCTATCCGTTATCAGCTGACGCGCCGTATATATGTGGAGTCAACTTCAGCCGCCGAAAACGCAGTCGATGTGGTTTATAGCTGGCAATTTTAAATGCTGGCAGTTTACATAAGGCGCTTAGCCATGATGGACGTTGAAAGCCGTTTTATGATCAGCAGTCATCATTAGTTTTTACAATAAAAAACGCCTTTATTAAAAGGCGTTTTTTGTCAGAGCAGTTCAGTTATTTGGTCAATATTAAACGATTATTACGGGTTAAGCGTAAGCGGTATTCTTCCCCTTCATGCTCAATACGTACTTCTTTAGTGAGAGCGAATAAATGCTGCGACTGTAATGTTGGCAGACGATTTTCGCGGCAGCTCAGATAACGAGAGATGACCATGCTCATAGTAAATTCCTTTTGATAAAATAGCTGAGTAGTTACTAACGACAAATTAGGGATTTTAAAAGATAACGATAATTATTATCATTTACATTGATGGAATTTGCAAGCCAATTTATAAAATAAAAGGCAATTATTATGTAAACTTATCTGACTATAGATGTCTATATTATTTTTAGCTTTGTATACCAAGTTTGCAAAAAGAAAAAGCAGGCAGGGGAAGTTAATACCAGCAGCACTGTACCTATTTTAAAGGGTGTTAACTATATAAAGTAATAAGGAGTATTAGGGTGAGCAGCCAATCAAATAGGCAACTAAAAAATAATACAATGACTGTTGTAAAGGTTGCTGTTGCTGTTATTCATTGTAAAGATAAATATCTGCTCGGATTTAGAGACGCCTTGCAGCACCAAGGTAATCGCTATGAATTCGTAGGTGGCAAGATAGACAATAATGAAACAGCAAGACAAGCATTGATACGCGAAGTCGCTGAAGAGACAGGTATTGACATTGATAGCAATACCATCGTTAAGCTTGGACGCTTACATCATGACTATGGTGATAAGCAAGTAAGCTTGCAGGTTTATGATATTGAGCTGACAGCGTCTCAGTATGAACGACATCGGCATCGCTGTCACGGCTTAGAAGGGCAAGCCCTGACATGGGTAAATAAGCCTGAACTACTAGCAGGTCACTATTATCTACCCGCTGCTAATAAGACGATTCTTGAGTGGTTACGCTTGCCTATAAACATAGCGATTACCTACCCACTGGCACACTTTAATACCTATTCTGATCCAGCGAAAGCATGGCTGCAATTCCATCAAAAACATTTAGCTAAAAATGCTTGGGTGTATATTCGCATTAAGGAGGCAGGCCTTGCAAAGATAAGAGATCAGCTGATGCATTTACGCCCCGATGTTAAAACTATTGTGCCTATTGATGATGACTTACAGAAGTTAGCAGATAACGCTCAAATAGTAGCTTATCACTTAACCCATAGTACGTTGATGCAATGGTCTGATGAGAGTGAAGGAAATACTATATCTGACATAGTATTATCTTCAAATCGTCCATTGATCGCAAGTTGTCATGATGCAGGCAGCATTTATGCTGCTAATAAGCTTGCCTATACTCGTTTGGCGCAGCAGCTACCCCCTGTCATGGGTATCTTTTTATCGCCTATATTGGCAACTCATACTCATCCTGATACCACACCACTTGGCTGGCAAGAATGGTCAGCCTTGGCAGCGCTGGCGGATATGCCCGTTATTGGTTTGGGCGGATTATCACCAGCGTCATTTGACCAAGCGGCGCAGCATGGTGCAACGAGTATTGCTGGTATTCGGCAATTTATGTCAGCGTAAAAAATTTTATATAATTAGCTAACAATAAAAAAGGGCCTTTTTTAACCTCTTATCATTCATACAATTTTTATAAACTTTAGTCTATTTTATTACCTGATAGTTACTATATGTTTGATATCTTTAGCAAAAATCATAGTATTTACAAACCGTTGCGTTTCCCTACATTGCCACACTATTTTAACATCTGTTATATCGTTATTATGGCCCATAAAAAAGAATATAGAGTCGATGATGACTCACTGAAAATTTTATCGTGGTAATTTATACCACTGAATTCTATATTTTTAATGAATAATGATTATAACTTATTAAAGCTAATGGTATTTTTATGAAAACCAACAAGTTACCTATGTCAGATTGGTCTGACTCACAGGCGGCCGGTTCTCAATCTGAGCTAGAAGATCAATTAACTGACCGTTATTTGGTTCGTAATAAAACGAAAATAGCCAGTTATATGAGCGGTGCTAGTAATGATGCTCATTATAAAGGTAAATCTGTCAATGCAGCTTCTTTGGGAGCTGATGCTATAAAAAGCAGTGATTTGACAAAGAATCGTTCAACCTTATCTAATACGTCAGTTTCAAAAAAATCAGACGTAAAGTTGCAGTATGCTTCTACTATTTATAATAAGAATCTATCAAAAAAAGGTGCACACTCAATGGCAGATATACAAATTAGTGACGCTATTCCAGAGCGTGTATTTATGAACAGTCTTATCAAGCATACAGGTATTGCTTTGGCGATTATTGTGCCATTAGCAGCATTTTCTGCTTATGCTGCTGTGCCTCAATCGGTACCTGTAAAGGTAGGTACTAGTAAAGTTATAGCAGCAGATATAGATATTAAGCCATCTTCTATCATTCATAAGTCGGCTACTGAACCGACGACGGTAGATAGCCTGAATTTAGCGAAGTATAGTGGCACATGGTATGAGATTGGGCGTCTGCCCATGTATTTTCAACGCAAATGCGTGAGCGATGTTACTGCTACTTATACGCCAAAAGTGGAGGGCGAAGGCATCACCGTACTTAATCAATGTACTGGCGAAGATGGCAAGCCTATCAAGGCTGAAGGTTTGGCAAAGCCCGCTGATAATACAGGCAGCAAGCTTAAAGTGACTTTTTTGCCTTCATGGATTCGCTGGATGCCCATAGGCCGCGCAGATTATTGGGTACTAGCTCATGATCCTAATTATAAAACTGCATTGGTCGGTACGCCCGATAAAGAGTATTTGTGGTTACTGGCTCGCTCACCCAATATCTCGCAAGAGGCGTATGCCAAATATCGTCAGATTGCTCAGCAACAAGGCTATAATTTAAAAGCGTTTAAGCTAACTGACCACAGTAATCAAACTGTCAATTTGGTGCCTTGACATTCAGTTTTTTAAGGTGCAATGAAACTAATATCATGGCTAATGATCTATAACAGATTTAGTTCATTTCCAACGTTGGTAGCAAAATACTTTACAAAGCTGTCTTTTATACTTATACATACAACTGTTGTCAAGAGCAGCAAATGAGCTATGCCAAACATGAGTAATAATGCCTATCACTGGCAAAATTAGCTATTTTGCGCTAAAATACCCGCCAATTAAACGCTCTGATAAAGATTATAGAATCAAATAAGCGCTTCGTGATACATAACCGGCGACAGGTAGCGACTTTATCAAAGTAGTATTTAACGTAGATTTTTTAGTGTGTCTATCTTCAATTTTTCTATAAATTTTATACCTCATTTACTATATTTTACTGACCATAAGGATGTTTCTCGTGAGCCAAGCTAATACCTTACGCCAATTGCATCAAGATCGTCTGAATAGCTATAACAACAAAGAACAACAAGCTATTGAGCTGATTGGAGTGTTAAACAAATTATACAATGAGCAAGATGTACAAGTTACCTTGTTAGGTGAGACCCTTGATACAACTTCAGTTAGCCAAGTGCTAGCTTTGCATCAAAAGGCCGCCAACCGTGAGCAAGGCGGTATGCCTATTGCTATTGCTGATACTTTAGAGATGGTAAAAGCGTTGGCAGCGAGCAGTGATATTCAATCAGCGCGTGTTGACGTGGGTCAACTGATTGCTCATGACACTGATTTGCAAGCTGCTCTACAAGCGATTGATAAAGGTAAAGCTGCTCAAAATGGCACTACTGATGTGGTGTTATATGGATTTGGTCGTATTGGTCGTGTGTTGACACGCCTATTATTATCACAAGCATCAAGCGCAAGAGGCTTACAGTTAAAAGCTATCGTTGTACGTCCAGCGGCTGCAGGGGATCTTGCTAAGCGTGCGTCACTACTTGAGCGTGACTCAATTCATGGTAGTTTCACAGGCGGCGTCAGTATCGATGACGACAACAACGGCATGATTATCAACGGCCGTTTTGTCCAAGTCATTTATGCCAAAGATCCAAGCGAGATTGACTATACAGCATATGGCATTGATAATGCGCTTGTTATTGACAATACAGGTATATGGAAAGACGAAGCGGGGCTTGGCAAGCACTTACAGTCTCAGGGCGTGAACAAAGTGCTATTAACTGCCCCTGCTGGCGGTGAGATCAAAAACGTTGTGTACGTTGTTAACAACGATACTATCGGTGACGATACTATCGTGAGTGCTGCTAGCTGTACGACTAATGCGATTACCCCAACACTAAAAGTGTTAAATGACGAATATGGCATTGAAAATGGTCACGTCGAAACGATTCATTCTTTTACCAATGATCAAAACTTAATTGATAACTATCATAAAGCGGATCGCCGTGGCCGTAGTGCTGTATTAAACATGGTTATCACGAGTACGGGTGCTGCCAAGGCGGTCGGCAAAGCGCTACCAGAGCTTAGTGGTAAATTGACAGGTAATGCGATTCGTGTACCAACCCCGAATGTGAGTTTAGCGATTTTAAACCTTAATTTAAAACAAGCGCCCAAAAGTGCTGAGGCGCTAAACGAATTCTTGCGTAAGATGGCCAACAGCAACACTTGGCAATCACAAATTGCTTATACGGATTCCACAGAAGCCGTATCAACAGATTTTGTCGGTACGAAGCATGTTGGGATTGTAGATGCGCAAGCGACAATCGTGACTGATAATCATGCTACTGTATATATCTGGTATGATAACGAAGTCGGCTATAGTACCCAAGTGCTACGCTTAGCGACGCAAATGGGCGGCATTAGTTACACTCAAGTTCCCGCCTAAATCGATTGATAGTGAGAGGGATTTTTATTGAAGCGCTGTTTATCAATATATCATTTGCATGATTGAAGTATCATTCATGCAGCAACAACACCCGATATTCCATTTGGTTATCGGGTGTTGTTGTTATAATACCTCTCATTTTTGGCCCAACAGTTATAAAAACTTCATAATACCTTTATAATATAGTGGTAAAGACGTGGTTATATTGGTCGTTTAGATAGTGATAACACTACCTTTGAGCACAAATTTAAAATCAGTCGTTGACTGTAATTTAGAATGTAAATTAAGGAGCGTAACATGCGATTTATT
This sequence comes from Psychrobacter sp., assembly GCA_029264635.1. Lineage (GTDB taxonomy): Bacteria > Pseudomonadota > Gammaproteobacteria > Pseudomonadales > Moraxellaceae > Psychrobacter. Next base: position 17,699 of record JARIAA010000096.1, read on the forward strand.
GATGAAGCCGTCGTAACGGTAAAAGCGGGTGACGGTGGTAACGGAATCGCCAGTTTTCGCCGAGAAAAATATGTCCCACGCGGTGGTCCTGACGGTGGCGATGGAGGTAGCGGTGGTGATGTTTATGTCATTGCCGATGATAATACCAATACGCTAGTGGACTATCGTTATACGCGTCGCTACGATGCCATGCGCGGTGAGAATGGTCATAGTAAGAACTGCTCAGGTAAAGGCTCTGATGACATTTTCTTACCCGTTCCTATTGGTACGACCATTATTGATACCGAGACGGATGAAGTCATCGGTGACATGACTGTAATAGGTCAAAAGCTGTTAGTCGCTAAAGGCGGTGATGGGGGCCTTGGCAATACGCATTTTAAAAGCTCTACCAACCAAGCACCGCGTAAAGCCACTTCAGGCTTTGAAGGTGAGTTAAAAATATTAAAGCTTGAGCTAAAAGTAGTGGCAGATGTCGGCCTCATTGGTCTGCCAAATGCGGGTAAGTCTACTTTTATTCGTCAGGTGTCAGCTGCAAGGCCCAAAGTTGCAGATTATCCATTTACGACACTAGTGCCTAATTTAGGAGTCGTCGATATTGGTCGTCATCGCTCCTTTGTTATGGCTGATATCCCAGGCTTAATCGAGGGCGCATCGGACGGCGCAGGTCTTGGCATTCGCTTTTTGAAACACGTAGCACGCACGCGACGCCTATTGCATATCGTCGATGTTCAACCGATTGATGGTACTGATCCTGTCAATAATGCTCGTATTATTTTAAATGAGCTTGAGCGCTTCTCACCTGAATTGGCCAACTTGCCACAAATTTTGGTATTGAATAAAATTGATCAAATCATTGATGAAGACGAGTTAAATGAGCTGTGTGACCATATCGTCTCTGAGCTTGACTGGGCAGGTGTGGTCTTTCGAACCTCAACATTGACTGGCGATGGTATGGATCCTGTCAAATATCATCTAATGAATGAGATTGAGCTTGAGCGTGAACGCGAAAGTGAAGACCCTGACTTCGCTGCCGCACAAAAAGCGCGTTTTGAGCGTTTAGAGGTAGAAGTACGCCGCAATACTGAAGCTCAGCGCGAGGCATATCGTGCTGCGCGCAAAGCTCAGCGCGAAGGATCTGTCTCTTCGGGTGACAATGATTTTGATGATTTCGACGATGACGATGGAGTTGAAGTCATTTATACTCCTTAAAACTTTTATTCAACGTATGAGTCTTGACAAGTCTCGTATGAACACTATAACACAGGAATTTTTATGGCAGATGACATAGAACACACGACCGAAGAGGCAAGGTTTGCTAAGCAGGATCGTAACTTTGATATTCAGCGCGTGGTTGTCAAGATTGGCTCATCATTACTGACTAATAATGGTCGGGGGCTTGATCGAACTGCCATTTATGAGTGGGCAAAGCAGATTGCAAAGCTGCATAAGCTTGGCATGGAGGTGCTACTGGTATCTTCAGGTGCAGTTGCCGAAGGCGTAGTACGGATGAATTTAGAGGAACGACCCAAAAAGCTGGCAGCCTTACAAGCCTGCGCCTCTATCGGTCAGATGGGATTGATTGAAACTTGGTGGTCAGCTCTTATTCAACATGGTATACAGAGCTCCCAGTTACTGCTCACCCATGATGATTTGTCCAACCGTAGCCGTTATCTAAATACTACTAGCGCATTAACTCAGTTATTAGAGTGGCGTGTGCTGCCTGTGATTAATGAAAACGATACAGTCACTATTGATGAGATCAAGTTTGGTGATAATGATACGTTGGGGGCGATGGCAGCGGCAATGATCAATGCCGATTTGTACATTATCTTGACCGATCAAGAAGGGGTATTTACCGATAATCCTCGCAATAATCCAAATGCTAAAATGATTCGTCAAGAGCGAGCAATGGCTGATTATTTATTTGAGATAGCAGGTGATGGCGGCAAGCTTGGACGTGGTGGGATGTTGACCAAGATTCGTGCAGGTAGGCTCGCTGCCATGGGCGGTTGTCCGACCGTCATTGTCAGCGGTGCTATTGACGATGTCATCACTCGCGTTGTATCTGGTGAAGCAGTTGGTACGTTATTAACGACTAATGATGCTGATAAAATCATAGCGCGTAAGCAGTGGTTGGCGGCGCATCTGCGTATGTCAGGTACGCTTATCGTCGATGCGGGCGCTGCAAGAGCGGTTACTGAGTACAATAGAAGCTTGCTACCTGTCGGTGTGGTAGAAGTGCGAGGCGACTTTGATGAAGGCGATGTCGTTGAAATTGTCCATCAAGATAGCGGTGAGCGCTTGGCCGTCGGTCAGGTAAACTTCTCCTCTCGTGATGCTTGCCGTGTCGCACGTGAACGTACGGCTCAGTTTGATAAAATTCTTGGTAGTAAAGAAGAGCGCGTCGTTATGGTACATCGTGACAATCTAGCTTTATCCATGTAATGTGATTGGTTAAGTATCCATTAATCAATTACCCATAACAAAATAGAAAATAACCAGCTAAAAAAGTATAGATACATAGCTGGTCTATGAAAAGACTGCACTATTGGCTAAGATTGTATGCTTAAATAGATTAAATTTTATTACTGTTTAAAATTAATGCCATATTAGATTTTATCTTTATGGCATTAACTATGTATACGTTCATAGAGGTGATAGTGAACTCACCCTAAAAATTTTAATCGCGTATTTTTAAGCTTAATTTTTTCTTCATTTTTCATAATGATAATAATGAACCTCGTACTCTTTTGGAGATTTGTGCATGAGCGCCTCAGATACTATTAATACACCTCAGCAAAATTTTGCAACCCTAAAAAATGACAGATTGTTACGGGCGCTTCGCTTTGAGCCTATAGATACCACGCCAGTATGGATGATGCGTCAAGCGGGTCGTTATTTACCAGAATATAAAGCGACTCGTGCCGAGGCTGGTGACTTTATGAGCCTGTGCCGCGATACGGATCGGGCGACAGAGGTGACTTTGCAGCCCTTGCGTCGTTATGATTTGGACGCGGCTATTTTGTTTAGTGATATTCTGACTATTCCAGATGCCATGGGTTTGGGCTTATACTTTGAGACAGGAGAAGGGCCAAAATTCAAGCATCCTATCCGCGAGCAAGCAGATCTTGATAGATTACCAACGCTTGATGTAAATGACTCTTTAGATTATGTTATGCGTGCAGTGACAAGCATTCGTAAAGCACTAAATGGACAAGTGCCCTTGTTTGGTTTCTCTGGTAGTCCTTGGACACTAGCTACTTATATGATCGAAGGTGGTAGCTCAAAAGACTATCGTTATACCAAAGGATTTTTATATAGTAATCCTGAATTTTTACACCAACTATTGGACAAGCTTGCCACTGCTGTGATTGATTATTTAGATGCCCAAGTTGTCGCTGGTGCTCAGATTCTACAGATATTTGATAGCTGGGGCGGGGCGCTTGGACATCGTCAATTTGTTGATTTCTCCCATGCTTATAATAAGCGCATTGTCGCTGAGCTTAAAATGCGTCATCCTGAGATACCCGTGGTGTTGTTTACCAAAGGCGGCGGTCTTTGGCTAGATATCCAAGCAGATAGTGAGGCTGATGCTTTAGGGCTGGATTGGACAATGCCACTTAATCGCGCGCGTCAAGTGTTGACCGAAAGTCAACGTACTCTCACTAAGAAGCATAAGAAGCTTCAAAGCAGTAAAGCGATTCAAGGTAATTTAGATCCAGCCACGCTTTACGGCTCACCTGCAACTATCCGTGCTGAGGTAAATGCGATGCTAGATGGCGCTTATGCTGGCGGAGATAAGACAGGTTATGTGGCAAACTTAGGCCATGGTATTACGCAGTGGGTCAACCCTGATAATGCAAAAGTGTTTATTGATGCTGTGCATGACTATCAAATCTAAGCATTGCATATTTAAATTAAATTTTATCAGTAATAAATTCTTATTTAAAAAATGCAAGCGTCATATTTAATGACCACTGAGTAAAAGGACATCTTATGATTTCAGCAGCTATCGTCGGCGGTACAGGCTATACAGGTATTGAGCTTATTCGCTTATTATCTGCGCATCCTAAGGTGTCTATCGATTTACTGACGTCGCGAAGTGAAGCAGGTACGCGTGCTGATGAGATTTTCCCAAGTTTGCGGGGTATCTCGGACCTTGTATTTAGCGATTTAGGCGATGATACACTGACGGCTCTACAACAGTGCGATGTGGTGTTTTTTGCCACACCGCATGGCGTAGCAATGAAACAAGCAAAAGCGTTAACTCAAGCTGGCGTGAAAGTTATCGATTTGGCTGCTGATTTTCGGCTACAGTCACTGGCCGATTTTGAACAATGGTATCAGCAGTCGCATGCTTGTCCTGAGCTGCTCAAGACGGCAGTATATGGGCTTCCTGAGATTAATCGCGACAAAATTGAGACGGCTTTAATTGTGGGAAATCCTGGTTGTTATCCTACTACAGCAATCCTAGGGTTAAAACCGATTATTGAGAGGCAAAATAAACAAGCCACGCGCTTGATTGAATCGCGCATCATTATCGATGCCAAATCTGGCGTATCAGGTGCGGGTCGTCAAGCGAGCCTTGCACTTAATTACGCAGAAACTACGGATAATTTTAAAGCTTATGGCATCAGCGGGCATCGTCATCTCCCTGAAATTGAGCAAGGGGTTGAGCAGTTATTAGGTAGTCAGTTCTCACAGCAGATTCGTTTTTTACCGCATTTAGTACCGATGATTCGTGGTATGTTTAGCTCTATTCATATGGGACTGACAGAATTGGGAAACAATATTGACTGGCAGCATGAATTTGAGACCAGTTATGCAGGTGAAGCCTTTATTGATATTCTACCAAGCGGGCATTACCCTGATACTCGTAGCGTACGCGCCAGTAATCGTCTCAGAATTGCTATTCATCAAGATAATGCACGTGGCGAGCTGACCGTGATGGTCGTACAGGACAATCTGGTAAAAGGGGCAGCAGGTCAAGCCATACAAAATATGAACGTCATGTTTGGGCTTGATGAAGCCTTGGGGTTAAATGCAGCACCAATTGTACCGTAAACTTTTATACCTAAAAACTAACAGACGGGTATCAATTGGGCCTGTAATCTTTACTTATCACAGAATCTTTACGACTAAGTCACCGTGCTTACAGCGCTGTGCTAGGTATTAACACGAAATTCCGTTATAATATCTCGCCTTTACTGCTAAGAGATTTTGTCCAGATGCGTGTCAAGACTGTTCCCCGCTTGCCCTTTCAGCCAGCATGTTTGCCGTGTCACATTGCATTTGTTCCCCGTCAAGCTGCTTGTGATGACAGGGTGCAGACCCCATTAAACAGGGATTGTCATATAAAATACGATCAAAGCTTGGGTAGCGGGCAACGAGGTGCTTCGACATGGCTGCTTGCGTTATTCGTGGTCGCTATACTGGTGACTGCGATGGTTGCTATCTTACTTGGTCATAAGCTTGGTTATCAACGTGGCTATTATGCGCTCAAGTCAGAAACTGAGCAGGCGACTATTAATAGTAAAGAGGCGACAAATGAGCTCAAAGACTTGCGTATCAGTCATAAAATTTTGAGCAACCAAGTAGCGACTGCCAAGCAAGAGCTCACGATTAGTCTTACCAACTTAGAAGAGCTACGCCGAAAACAAGAAGCGTTAAAGGTAAATAGCAGACAAGTGTCACAGCTCAACGAATTATATGCAAAAGTCATCGCTGAACAAGGCGGTATGCCGCTACAGATACTAGGCGCGAAGATCGAACCGTTACCAGAAAATGCCTTTGAATATGGCTTTGATGTGGGTATGCTTAGTGAAGATGGGCAGGCCAAAAATCTAACAGCGACCTTGATACTGCAAAACAAAGACAGTTTTGTAGAAGTGCCATTAGATCCTGCTCGTTATGCTATCGAAGGTATTGTCCGTATTCGTGGACGTTTTGTAATGCCTACTGGCTTTAAACCCTTACAGGTTAAACTTAATCTAAAAGCCGACGATCAAGAAGTCGAGCAACTATATGATTGGAAACTTGGTGATAGAGTCGATAGCATGCCACTATCACTCATGGATTTACCTGAAGTCGACCAAAGTCCTATTGAGCAATAATTATTTGACAATGATAAATGATATTTTAAAAAGCTATAGCCCTTAAAATATTTTACTACTATATTTATTTAAATCTTGTTTTTTCTTTACTACATTTTTTATTGAAAATACCTTTACTATGACCATAAAACGAACCATAACGCATGCTAAGCCCACTGTTATTGACTGGCACCTTCCAAATATGCCAGCAGGGCACCGAGCCCAAGACGGCGATATAGATAGCGAGACAGCGCCACAAACCGATGTGATGGTTGCAGAACCTGAGGTGGCTAAGCCGCCGATGTATGCTGTCGTCATGTATAATGACAACTATACTCCGATGGAATTTGTTGTCTATATATTGCAATCAGAGTTTCGCCATGACATCGATTCAGCGATTGCTATTATGCTCACGATTCATAATAGTAGCAAAGGTATTGCTGGTATTTATCCCAAGGATATCGCTGAAACCAAAGCTAAAAAGGTGAATAGTTTGGCGCATCGCGAGGGCTATCCATTACTGACTCAAATTGAACCGCATCAAGGTGAATAAAAAAGGCCTGTCAGATGGACAGGTTTTTTATCTCTAAGAATAGAAGGGTTCTCCTAGCTGACTATTTTGTTAGCTGAACGTCTAGCTATTAAGTCACCATTTTCTGCTGCATATTTACAAGCTTATCAAAGTCCGTGCTTGTACCCGTCCCATCCTAACTCTTGATTTTTATTATCGATAACCTCATATATATTGTATCGACAGATTTGAGTTGTCCTGTCGTTATCCTCATTTTATTCATTCCTTCTCGTTGGTATTATTGATAGTGTGTTATCGAAGGATAAGATTAGTAACTTGAGATTGTCACCATTTTTTATCTTTTTGTTTCCTATATTTGATTTATGTCACTGCCATTGACCATGTTTTTTATGGCAACTTTACTCAAAAATACGGCTATTTTTGTCTACATTAACAGTATTATATTTGCACAATACTTGCCATAGTCGTAGGGGTACGAAGGGTCCATATAATGCCTATACTGTCGTTGTTTAACTTGTCACCACAATTACTATGATACATTTTAGTACGTTTTAATAGATTGACTATATGTGCCTATCGTGGTGATATGAATATGTGCTGATATCAATTGTAGTGACTACTGTATTGTAGACAATGTCTTTTCATGACCATTATATTTTGACCTTGAACAATCCTATTGTCGCCCTGATTTACTACTTAAGCTATTAAATTATAAGAGTTGTATAACCGTAGGAATTCCTTATGTTAAGTCGTCATCTTGAAGTCTCTTTGCGTTTAGCAATGACGCTTGCGCGCCAAAAGTCACATGAATATCTCACTGTTGAGCACCTATTATTGGCTCTTCTTGAGAATACTCATGCGGCTAATACCTTAACTGCCTGCAATGCTAATGTCTCAGGTCTACGTACGGAGCTTGAAGCTTATATTGATAAGCACACGCCGACGATAGATGCTGACATGGAGCAATCACCGCAGCCAACCCAAAGCTTTGATCGCATTTTGCAGCGCGCTATTTTTCACGTGCAGTCCATCGGTGGTGGACGTTTGGTTGAAGGTTCAGACATTTTAGTGTCTATGTTCTCTGAGCATGATACTTACGCCGTTTACTTGCTTAAAAAGCAAGGAATTAGTCGTTTGGAGCTCACTCAATATTTATCACATGGACAAGATAAAGAAGAGCCATCTGAGCCCCGTGGTTCTATTACTGGAGATCGTCGCGGCGCATCCGATAAGACGAGCAAAGATCCGTTGGTAGAATTTGCAAGCAACCTCAATCAGCGCGCCGCAGAAGGCAAGACTGATCCATTGATTGGTCGTGGTCCTGAAATTGAGCGCACCGCACAAGTTTTGTGCCGTCGCCGTAAAAATAATCCTTTGTTGGTCGGTGAGCCAGGTGTTGGTAAAACCTCGATTGCCGAAGGGTTAGCATGGCTTATTATCAATGATAAAGCGCCAAAACCACTCAGCGGTTGTGTGATTTATAGTCTCGATATTGGTGCCCTGATTGCAGGTACTAAGTATCGCGGTGATTTTGAAAAACGTATGAAATCATTACTTGATGCGCTGAAAAAGAAACCTAATGCTATCTTATTCATTGACGAGATTCATATGATTATTGGCGCAGGTTCGTCAATGAGTAGCAATATGGATGTATCAAACTTGATCAAACCTGCGCTTGCAAATGGTGAGCTTCGTTGTGTAGGTTCTACAACCTTTACTGAATATCGTCAAGTGTTTGAAAAAGATCATGCTTTATCACGTCGCTTCCAAAAGATCGACGTAAAAGAGCCAAGTGTCGAGGACAGTATCGACATTCTACGTGGGCTCAAACCACGTTATGAAGAGTTCCATAACGTTGAATATACTGACGAAGCATTAGTCACAGCCGTGCAGCTGTCCTCTAAACATATTCATGAGCGTTTTTTACCAGATAAAGCCATTGATGTTATCGATGAAGCAGGTGCTTATAAGCGTTTAGGGGTTATTCCTGATGCAGATGACATCAATGCAGAAGATGGTCTGATTGCTGATTTAGAGCAAGAAATTAACCAACCAGATTATCAGAGCGCTGACAAGAATGCTGATGTTGATAACGAGATGCAGGATGAAGCAGCAGCCAAAGTACATGATAATGCTAAGCGCTATGATGATTTGCAAACGGCAAATCATAAAAAGCCACCAATGAAAATCGATGTCGCTGATATTGAAGCTATCGTCGCAAAACTTGCTCGTATTCCGCCCAAGTCAGTTTCAAGTGATGATAAGAGTATACTTGAGCACTTAGATCGTGATCTCAAGCACTTGGTATTTGGACAAGACGAAGCTATTGCAACGCTTGCTGATGCCATTAAGCTGTCACGTGCAGGCCTAAAAGCGCCAGAAAAACCTATTGGCTCATTCATGTTTGCAGGTCCTACAGGAGTTGGTAAGACTGAAGTGTCGCGTCAATTGGCTAATCTATTGGGAGTGGAGCTGATACGTTTTGATATGTCAGAATACATGGAAGCGCACACAGCATCTCGTCTTATTGGTGCGCCTCCAGGTTATGTCGGTTACGATCAAGGCGGCTTGCTCACTGAAAAAATCAATCAGCATCCGCACTGTGTGGTGTTATTTGATGAGATCGAAAAAGCGCATCCTGATGTTTTCAATCTCTTATTGCAAGTGATGGATCATGGTACGCTTACTGATAATAACGGACGTGTAGCGAGCTTTAAGCAAGTTATTGTGATTATGACAACAAACGTAGGCGCGGATAGTATTAGTCGCTCATCAATGGGCTTTACTCAGCAAGACCATAGCCGCGATAATACCGAAGCCTTAAAACGCGTCTTTACGCCTGAGTTCCGTAACCGTCTAGATGAGATTATCCAGTTTAATCCGCTAGATACTTCAGTCGTCATCTCAGTTGTTGATAAGTTCTTAGTAGAGCTACAAGTGCAGCTTGATGATAAACAAGTAACGTTAGAGATTGATGATGACGTACGTGATTATCTGGCTGATAAAGGCTACGACCGTTTGATGGGAGCACGCCCAATGCAGCGCCTCATTCAAGATGAAATCAAAAAACCATTGGCAAATATGATTTTGTTTGGTGATTTGGTGAATGGGGGGGTTGTACATATCACTTTAGAACCAGAACAAGCGGATACGACTGCCGATCATGTTTCTCTTGATAAAAAGGCACAGAGTGACAGTGTTAAAGATGGTAATATGCAGAGCGATAAAGGGTCATCAGATAGTCGTATTAGATTGACTGTCGTTGAGATTCATGAACCCCATTCAGATTCTGAGTCTTTAGCAAGCTAGTCCTTTTATTTTTATAAAAAACGGTTACTTCGGTAGCCGTTTTTTTTATGATTTTCGTTGATGCTATTGTTATACTTTATAACTAAACTCAGCAGAGTTGTTTGCTATCATAGTTTTTAAGTGAGCTATTTGAGCTTTATTTTAAAGGATTTGCCTATCCTATAATAAATAAAAAGGGACATACTATGGAATTGTTCAATCAACAAACGACCAAAACAGCCGCACAGAAGCAGGCAATTTTAGACAATGTGCGCCTGCCAGAGGATTGGAAAAGCGCATTAGCAGATGAGCTTACCTCTGATAATATGGATAACCTTCGCGCGTTTCTAAAAGAAGCCTATCAATCCAATGATAGTATTTATCCACCTGCACCTCTTATGTTTAATGCTTTTAATTTAACGCCTTTATCACAGGTTAGAGTTGTTATATTAGGGCAGGATCCTTATCATCGCCCAGGCCAAGCTATGGGACTCTCATTTTCTGTACCCAAGGCCATTCCCAAACCTCCATCGCTGAATAATTTACTGAAAGAGATGGCCGATGATATCGGTACTAGTTATTCAGCGCATGGTGATTTAACTTACTGGGCGCAGCAAGGCGTTCTGCTTTTAAATAATTCACTAACGGTGAGCGAAGGTGAACCCAATAGCCATCAAAATAAAGGCTGGGAGCAGTTCACTGATGCAGTTATTGACGTGGTTAATGAGCAAACAGAACATACCGTATTCATTTTATGGGGGAGTAAAGCACAAAAAAAGGGTAAATATATTGATACCAGTAAACATCTCATTCTGACTGCTGTACATCCATCGCCCCTTGCCGCCAATCGAGGCGGTTTTTTTGGTTCTAAACCTTTTTCAAAGACTAATGATTATTTAATGCAGCATGGGCGAACGCCAATCGACTGGCAACTGCCTAAATAAATGAGAAATATAAGCTTGAAGCCCTATCAGTCAATCAATCGCCAACTCATAACAGATGGATTTTGGTTACTTGAAGATATCAAGTGGATGCGACGAGCACTGACACTTGCCAAGCAAGGTGCGGAGCGCGGCGAGGTACCCGTCGTTGCGGTGCTGGTACACAACCAGCAAATCATCGGTCAAGGATTCAATGAGCCAATTGGGCGTCATGATGTCACGGCACACGCTGAAATCATAGCGTTGAGAGAGGCTTGCACACGTTTAAACAATTATCGTTTGCCAAGACAGACAACTTTATATGTCACTTTAGAGCCTTGTACTATGTGTATTGGTGCATTGATTCACGCACGTGTTGATAGATTGATATATGCAGCAAGTGAACCGCGAGCTGGTATGGTTGGCAGTCAGATGAATTTACCTACGCAGGATTTTTATAATCATACTATTCAAGCATATAAAGGGCTATGCAGTACTCACAGCAGTCTTATGCTAAAGACTTTTTTTCGTAAACGTCGACAATTGGCAAAGAAAAATCAAAATATTGAGACCAACGAGTAAGTTACAATCTAGGTGCTAGTGATGGCAGGGTTTCTTTGCTATAATGTTGCCCTATTTGGTTCCTAAAAAGCAAATGTAGCTATACAAGTGCCTACTATGAGATGTAAGTGAGTGTTATGACTGTCTTTAACTCTGATGCTAACAATAATAGCCAAGCGCAGTCATTACGTTATCCTGTTATTTGTATTGATGGACCAAGTGGTGCTGGCAAAGGAACGGTAGCTTGGCGTTTGGCTCAGGCACTTAATTATCAGCTGTTGGACTCTGGTGCACTATATCGCATTGTTGGTTTAAAAGCGTTTGAAGCGGGATTGATTAGTACCGATGCTGAGAAGTCTATTGATGAGACAGCGCTACTAGCTTTAACGCAAAGTTTGCAAATTGCTTTTGAGCCTAATAATGCCTCAGGGCGTGTAGATATTATCGTTAATGGAGAAGCAGTAGGTGAGCAGGTACGTAACGAAATAGTTGGAGGTTATGCATCGCAAGTCGCTGTTTATCCAAAGGTACGTCAAGCTCTACTCAATCTACAACAAGATATGGCAAAGCGTTCAGGATTGGTCGCTGATGGTCGCGATATGGGTACGGTCGTTTTCCCAGATGCAGACGTCAAAATATTTTTAACCGCTAGTGCTAAAGCTCGGGCTGAGCGCCGTATGACTCAGTTACTAGATGCTGGAGAAACTGCGGATTTCGAAGCGATTTTAACAACGATCAAAGCCCGCGATAAGCGCGATGAAAACCGTCAGACTGCACCATCGAAACCTGCAAAGGATGCATTGGTGCTTGATAGCTCAACTTTAGACGTCAAAACCGTCTATGATAGAGTAAAGCAATATTGTCAGGAACAGGGCATTTTCTTCAATAGGTAATAAAAACAACCAATTGAGTGGCAAAAACTTCCCTATGAAGTATGATTTTAGTATAAAATAACAGAAAGTAAAGCTAATATCCTACGCCATAATGGAGCGCTTTTTTATATAAGACAGTTGTTGCTAGTGAATGTGATAAATATTGCGTTCATTAGCAACAAACGTTTTTTTATATGGCTGTATAAGATATAAAACCAGTATTCTCGTTTTATACAATCATACATTTGATCCGTACTGTGCTGGACAGGATACGGCTATACAAAGGTAGACATAATGGAATCATTTGCTGAACTATTTGAAGCGAGCATCGAAGAAACAGGTCT
>JARIAA010000128.1 GCA_029264635.1 Psychrobacter sp.
ATCGGTAATCGCCGCGCCTGCGATATCATGAAGTAAACGCTTACAAGTCCTGACTGCATCGGGGCTATTGTTCACCATTTGGCACATAATGCTGCGACAGTATTGTCAAGCTCATCTTCATTGACACGCTCATGAATAAAGCCTAGCTGACGCGCTTTTTTAGCATCAAAAACTTCTGCGCTTAAAAAATAACGCTGCGATGCTCTAGCCCCTAGCGCTCTGATAACATAAGGGCTAATCGTTGCGGGAGCTAATCCTAAACGGACTTCGCTAAGACAAAAATTGGCAACCTTAACCGCAATGGCCACATCACAAACGGCAACGAGACCCATACCGCCAGCATAGACGTCACCTTGGATAGCGGCAACGGTTGGCTTGGGGCACTCGTAAATGGTTTTGAGCATTTGCGCTAACTTATCGGCATCGGCTAGGTTCTCTTCATAGCTATAATCTGCCATCGCGCGCATCCAATTAAGATCCGCACCCGCGCAAAACGCCTTACCAGCTGCTGCTAAGACGATGACTCGTACAGTATCATCAGCACCAAGTACGGTAAAAACCTCCGTCAATTCGGCAATCGTCTCATCGTTAAAGGCATTACGTATCTCAGGACGATTTAACGTTACTGTCGCGACGTACTGCTCGATATCGACTAATAAGCTTTTATAATTATCCATATAGGGTTTTCTCAATGTCTTGAAAATTTTTACCAGTCATATACTGACCTTAGTAACACAGTCTATTTTGTAAACTAAAACATTCACTCATCAACAGTAGAATACCAGTCTACATTCTAAAGACACCAAAGATTGTCTCTTCAATCGGTGCGTTATAGGCAGCACTCAATCCTAACGCCAGTACGTTACGAGTATCAGCAGGATCGATCACCCCATCATCCCAAAGACGTGCCGTCGCATAATAGGGATGACCTTGTTTTTCATACATCTCGAGAATCGGCGCTTTAAAGGCGGCCTCATCTTCCGCACTCCACTCTTCGCCTTTACGGTCGAAATTATCACGCTTAACGGTTGCCAGTACTGAGGCGGCTTGCTCACCGCCCATGACAGAGATACGCGCATTTGGCCACATCCATAAGAAGCGCGGGCTATAAGCGCGGCCACACATACCGTAGTTGCCAGCGCCAAACGAACCACCAACGATGACGGTAAACTTCGGTACTTTCGCGTTTGCCACCGCCATGACCATCTTGGCACCATGACGAGCGATACCTTCATTTTCGTATTTACGACCGACCATAAAGCCTGTGATATTTTGCAAAAATACCAGTGGAATTTTACGCTTACAGCACAGCTCAATAAAGTGCGTGCCTTTTTGCGCCGACTCACTAAATAGGATGCCGTTATTAGCAATAATACCGACTGGCATACCTTCGATATGAGCAAAGCCGCATACTAGCGTCGTACCAAAGCGCGCTTTAAACTCATCAAAGGCGCTATCGTCAACGATACGCGCGATAATCTCTCTAATGTCAAAGGGCTTACGCTTATCCGTTGGAATGACGCCATATAACTCTTTGGCATCATAGCGCGGTGGACGCGGTTTGATTTGATTGGGAATATGCTTGGCAGGACGGTTTAGGTGACTCACAATATTGCGAGCAATCGATAAGGCGTGAGTGTCATTTTGCGCCAAGTAATCGACCACGCCTGACAGACGCGTATGCACATCGCCGCCGCCCAAATCTTCAGCAGTGACCTCTTCGCCCGTCGCTGCTTTTACAAGTGGCGGACCACCCAAAAAGATAGTTCCTTGGTCTTTGACAATGATAGATTCATCACTCATCGCTGGCACATAAGCACCGCCCGCCGTACAGCTGCCCATCACCACAGCAATCTGCGGAATACCAGCGGCACTGAGCGTCGCTTGATTAAAAAAGATACGCCCAAAGTCATCTTTGTCAGGGAATACTTCATCTTGATTGGGCAAGTTTGCCCCGCCTGAATCGACCAAATAGACGCAAGGGAGATGGTTTTCTTGGGCGATTTCTTGCGCCCGTAGATGCTTTTTGACCGTCATAGGGTAATAGGTGCCGCCTTTTACCGTGGCATCATTACAGACGATCATGCACTCAATACCGTTAATACGGCCGATACCTGCAATCACGCCAGCCGCTGGAATCTCTTCACCATACATATCATGCGCGGCCATCGGCGCGACCTCTAAAAATGGCGTACCGACATCCAGCAAACGCTCGACACGCTCGCGAGGAAGCAGTTTGCCACGCGCTAAGTGCTTGGCACGCGCGCGCGCTGAGCCACCTTGAACGACTTTACGCAGGTGCACATATAAATCATCGACCACTTCTTGCATAGCGGCACTGTTTTGCTGGAACTCGCTGGCGTTTGGACTCAGTTTACTGGTTATGATAGCGCTCATGATATCCCTTTTTATACTTGTGTTTATTATTTGGTGATTTTTTACATTTAAATGGACTTCGATGACTACTCTACGCCAAGCTCTGCCTTCATTTGCTCAATAATTTTATATTTTTGAATTTTACCCGTAATGGTCATGGGGTATTCAGTCACGAAACGATAATGAGTCGGTATTTTATAATGAGCAATATTATTACGACAAAACTCTTTGACGTCCTCTTCGGTTAAACAACCGGGCTCTTTAGGTATAATCAAAGCTGCCAATACTTCTCCGTAACGCTTATCTGGTATGCCGACGACTTGTACATCCCGAATTTTTGGATGGCGGTAGAGATAGTTCTCAATCTCTACCGGATAAATGTTTTCTCCGCCGCGAATGACCATGTCTTTGCTACGACCAACGACTTTCACATAACCGTCTTCATCCATCGTTGCCAGATCACCCGTATGCATCCAGCCATCAAAGATCGCTTCACGGGTTTTAAAACGACTACCCCAATAGCCCTTCATTACCGAGTAACCGCGCGTGAGCAGCTCGCCGGTCTCGCCTAACGGTACAATCTCACCAGTTTCAGTATCAATGACTTTGACCTCAAGCGCGGGCTGTACTAGACCAACTGTCGATACTTGCTTATCAAGTGGCGTGTGCTCGTTAGTCTGACAAGATACGGGACTGGTTTCGGTCATACCATAGGCAATGGTCACCTCGCTCATATGCATTTTATCGATGACGCGGCGCATGACTTCAATTGGACAGCTTGAGCCTGCCATAATGCCAGTACGCAAAGTTGATAAATCAAAATTCTCAAATTCAGGGTGATCCAGCTCGGCGATAAACATGGTTGGTACGCCGTGTAGACCCGTACACTTTTCCTCTTCAACCGCTTGCAAGACAGACAAAGGCTCGAAACCATCGTTTGGATAAACGATGCAGCCGCCGTGCGTCAAAATGGCTAGATTGCCTAATACCATACCGAAACAATGATAAAGAGGCACGGGAATACAGAGCCTATCCGCTTCGGTCAGGTTCATGGCCTCACCGATAAAGTAGCCGTTATTCAAGATATTGCGATGGCTTAGGGTGGCACCTTTTGGCGTACCAGTTGTACCACTTGTGAATTGTACGTTGATAGAGTCAGTGTTTTTCAGCTGAGCTTGACGCTCTGCGATACGTGGGTCATTGGCATCGCCCTCATTCATCCAAGCTGAAAATTTCTGCATAAAACCAAAGTCTTCATCGCTACCTGGTTCATCAATCCATATGATACGCTCAATCGTTGGAATCTCGACCAAATCAAGCTGCGTATACTCTTTATGATAAATCTCAGGGCACAGCTCACGAACGAGTCCTGCATAATCGCTACTTTTGAAATGGCGCATGAGCACCAGCGCTGAACAGCCCAGTTTATTTAGCGCATATTGCAGCTCAAAGGTGCGATATGCAGGATTAATATTAACGAGGATAACGCCAACTTTTGCGGTGGCTAACTGCATGAGCAGCCACTCAGCATTGTTATGTGACCAGATACCGATGCGATCACC
>JARIAA010000137.1 GCA_029264635.1 Psychrobacter sp.
ATTGGCCGAGTCTGGTCAGTTTACGACGGCTGAACAAGCAGGCAAAGTACAGCTATTGACGGATAAAAGTGCTTATGTCGATCATGTCATAAGCTTTATTGATATTAGTAAACTCAAGCCGCTTAAATTGGTTATCAACTCAGGTAATGGCAGTGCAGGACCAGTCATCGATTTATTGGTCGATCAATTGATGCAAGCGGGCGCGCCGCTTGAGGTGATTAAACTACATCACACGCCTGATGGCAATTTTCCTAACGGTATTCCCAACCCGATGATTGAAGCCAACAGAGTCTCAACCCAGCAAGCCGTTTTGGCCAACAACGCCAATCTCTGTATTGCTTTTGATGGCGACTTTGATCGCTGCTTTTTATTCGATGAAAATGGTGAGTTTATTGATGGTAGCTACGTCGTTGGTATGCTGGCCCAAGCCTTTTTAAATAAATATCCAGGCGAGGCAATCGTCTACGATCCACGAGTACTTTATAACACCGAAGCGGTGATTAAAGCACACAACGGTCAAGCAGTCGTCAGCAAGTCGGGGCATTCTTTTATCAAACAGGTCATGCGTGAATCAGGCGCAGTCTATGGCGGTGAGATGTCCGCCCATCACTATTTTCGCGACTTCTTTTATTGCGATAGCGGTATGATTCCGTGGCTGTTGACCATTGAGCTGTTATCTATCACGGGTAAGACATTGTCAGAATTGGTCACCGGTTATATCCAAGCTTATCCAAGCTCAGGCGAGCTCAACTTCCATCTTACCACTCATGATGCGCCAACCATTATCAGCGCGATTGAAGAGAAGTTTAGTGCTCAGCACCCAACCAAATCCATGCTGGATGGTTTAAGCCTTCATTTTGGGGATTGGCGTTTTAATCTGCGCGCCTCCAATACTGAACCCCTTATTAGGCTTAATATCGAAACGCGTGGTGATAAAGATTTACTGACGAGCAAGGTTCAAGAGATTGAGCAGTGGCTTGCTGCTCAGGGTGCAAAGCCTGCTTAGAGATTTATCCTAAAATAGTTTTGTCCTACTCTGAACCAGACGTGTTATTTGGCGCGGCCAATACCCATATACTCGCCCAATAAGCTATCAATTTGCGAGCGTGTCAGCGCATTTTGCGCATCAAATATAGGCATTGCTTGCTCATTGAGTTTGGCAATATCAAGCCGATCTTGAGGTGACCAGCTGATGATAAAAATGGCCTGCGCGTCGTTAAGGTGCTCATAAGGACTGTCAAGCAGCTCAAGCAGCGCTTGCTGCTGATAGAGCTCAGCAAGTTCTGCTTGCGCCTTGTCGCTATAGACAAGCGTACGAATATTATACGACCACAGTAACGCCAGTAATGGATGAATGGCTGAGCCTGCCGTACGTCCAGAGCCCGCCTTGTAACTACCGCCCCAAATGATGACGGTTTTATTATCAATAAAGCCGTCAAAATATTGCCAAAACTTACGAAATATTAGCTCTTTTTGGTCTTTATTAATATGAATAACGGAATGTAGGAGTGGCATATCTAAACTATGCTCTTGGCTTGACTGTTGCAACTTGACGAGCTCTGTTGGCAAGGTCTTACCCCCAAAGCCCCAGCCTGCCTGCAAATAGCTGCTACCTACGCGCGCATCCAGTCCCATTATCTTGCTCACCTGCTTGATATCAATCTGCTGACTATCAGCCAAGCGCGACATCTCATTCATAAAGCTGACCCGTGTCGCCAGCATCGCCATAATGCTACTGCGGGCAAACTCTACCGTTGCAATATCGGTATGATGAATGGCGTGCGCATGTTGCATTAATGGTTGTAGCATCTCCAGATGTTGGCTACTCTCAGGCGTTTTTTCCCCCAATAACCACAGCGAAGGATTCAACATCGAGCTATAAGCGTCGCCATCTTGTAAAAATACAAACGGCACGTAATAGACCCAAGCACGCTGTAGCCGCTGCGCCAGTGCTGAGATACATCCTAATTGTTCAATACCACTCAAGATCACAGGCCGCGTCTGCTGATGGCTATGATTAAAAGCGGTGATCCAGCTATCCTCTGACCATGCAGTTTTAATACTGTCCAAAAACAGCCAATAAAGCGACGCTACTGAACGTGGCTCATGGTTATCACTTTGCGCCGCTTCATAAACTTGCAATAGCTTGTCAGCACTGCTTGGTAACGCCTGCCTAATGATGTGCTTTTGCTGCTCATACATCTGCCACAGGGCTTGCAGATGACGCTCAAAGCTGTACTGCTGCAACTGCTGCTCTAGCATCGATGCATCGGCGTATAAATGGACGCTCTGACCTAGACTTGCCAGCACCACCGCGGTAGTCATTGCCTCAATACCGTGACCGACAATCACACAAACGCCACGGTTTTTAGCATTAGAAATCAGTGCATCTGACATAGAACAACCCTTCAGTATTTTTATAGGAATATCTTTAAACAAAGCGCGTTAAGACCAACGCTTGATATGACGCAATAATTGATCAGTCGAGGTATCAAATTGACCAATACCCTCTTTTTGCATCGCAAGATGTACTGATTCCGCCATCTGTTTACCCATCTCAACACCCCACTGATCAAATGGGTTGATGTCCCAGATGCTTGCCATGACATAGACCTTGTGTTCGTAGAGTGCTATCAGCGCCCCTAGACTATGCGGGGTAAGCTCGTCAATCAGCAAGGTAGTGGACGGCTGATTACCCCGGTAGTATTTGTATTTATCTGCGTCAGAAACGGTCTGCACGTTAGTGCTATCTGCAATTGCGGCATTACCAAAGGCCAGTACTCGGCTTTGTGCCAGACAGTTGGCGAGCGATAGCTCATGCTGCTGCTGTAAGGAGGCGTTGTGTACCTTATCACTATAACGGCGCACACAGGCAATAAAATCACAAGAAACCTGCTGCGTTCCTTGGTGTAGCAACTGATAAAAAGCATGTTGCGCGTTGGAGCCAATCTCTCCCCAAAGGATGGGGCAAGTATCATAATCGATATGATCGCCATAACGGGTGACCGATTTGCCGTTACTTTCCATCTCAAGCTGGGTCAGATAGCTTGGCAAATAGCTCAAACGACCATCATAAGGCAGTACTGTATGCGCATTTACTTGTAAAAAGGTGCTATTCCAAACCGCAAGTAAGCCCAGCAATACGGGTAAATTCTCGGCAAAATCAGCTTGCGCAAAGTGCTCATCCATGCTATGCGCGCCCGCCAACAATGCTTTAAAACCAGACATACCAACACGAATAGCAATCGCCAGCCCAATCGCTGACCATAAAGAAAAACGGCCCCCGACCCATTCCCACAGCTGCAACTGATGCTCAGAGTGAATACCCCATGCGCTCATTTTTTCACTATTGGCTGAGATGCCGATAAAATGCCGACGTAATACGCTGTCTTCCGTACCAGCGCGAAGCTTGGCGGTCGCAAGTAGCCACGACAATGCCGTCTTCGCATTGGACAACGTATCAACCGTCCCAAAGGATTTGGACGAGATGATAAATAAGGTGGTCTCAGGGTTTAAATGCTTAAGTAAATTATCCAGCTGAGTGCCATCCATATTCGAGACGAAGTGCACTTCGATATCAGTATCCGCCCACTCATCAAGCGCGGTGGTCGCCATCAGTGGTCCAAGATCTGAGCCCCCAACACCGATATTAACGACATCGGTAATCGCCTTACCCGAAAACCCGCGCCATGTGCCCGTACGGACACGCTCGGATAATCTGGCTACCTGCGCCA
>JARIAA010000223.1 GCA_029264635.1 Psychrobacter sp.
GTTAAATTATCATAGTAATGTTTTTCAAAATTACAGTGTTGCATATAATTTATCCGGGGAGACAGTCATTTGTGATCGGTGCGCTATACAGGCACTGAACTTCAATCACATAGATTGATAACAAAATATCGAAAAATGCTCACTACACGTTTGATTCTATAAATCAATCATAATCTCAAGACTGTAATCTCGCCTTAAAAAATCAAGCCATGCGACTATGAACTTTTCAAAAACAGCTTTTTTGATAGTAGCTTTAAAGTCATTATTTTTTTCGTCATATATAGAGCATATCGTCACATTCTTACCGTCTATGACAACTTGCCAAGTCTCAGAACTTATATCTAATATATTATTATTTCTTAAATTATCAAGCATGTTCTCTGAAGATTCGATATCTAGCTCTGATAAATAGTAGGACATCATTCTCATTTCATTACTATTATTTAAAGGACGACATAATGGTATTAGCCTATCCCAGTCATCATTTTTAAAATAATAAAAGGCCATACTCATAACAAATCCTTCTTTGTTAATTTTTTCTAAAATAGAAGATTGCTTCAATTACAAAGAAGTTGTCAACTTTTCTCCGAAATTTATAGTACTAAACTAAATATTATTATTTACGGCCTTATTTTTAGGTATACCCCAACGGAACCACCGAAACAGACCTCTTAAACAATTAATAGACTACTCAAAATAGACCATTGTTATGGAACTACTTATATTAGGCTACTAAGCTATTTATTTTTATAAAAACCTAATTAAAGACTCCTAAGCTACTCTCAAACCAACCCCTTATAAAGAAAATAAATCCCTACTACCGTTAACAACAGTGCAAAGCATTTTTTTAACAGCTCTGGTGATAATATATGAGCGACTTTTGCACCTAATTTAGCAGTAAAAAAGCTCATGATGCTAATCCCTAAAAAGGCATAAATGTGCACAAAGCCAATGGTATTAGGCACGTTTATTTGTGCCTGCGCCCCAAATACCATATAGCCTAGCGCGCCTGCAATGGCAATCGGCAGTCCACACGCAGCTGACGTACCCACCGCTTTTTGCATGACTACGTTATAGCGAGTGAGATAAGGCACGGTTAAGCTACCGCCACCAATACCAAAAATGGCAGAGGCGATACCGATGATGCCGCCAGCCGCTAACTGCTTAGGTTTTGAAGGTAGTTTTATATTGTTATGGTTGGAATTACTGACATCATTAGCATGACTAGCAACCTGTTTTTTGCCACCAAAAAGCATCTTATAGGCGACCCAAAGTAAAAATATACCAACGATAAGATGAAGATATAGCCCAGATATCTGCCCTGCTATCCCTGCGCCCAAAAAGCAGCCAATCGCTAAGCCTGGTGCCAGATTTTTAAAGACAGGCCACATGACGGCGCCCTTTTTATTGTGCGCCATTAGGGAGCTGATAGAGGTGACCATGATGGTCGCAAGTGACGTCCCTAACGCTAAATGCATAATAATATCAGGACTGTAATCCATTTGCGTAAAAACGATAAATAACAGTGGCACAATAATCGTCCCACCGCCGACGCCAAATAGCCCCGCTGCAAACCCAGCTAGCGCGCCAATTATTAAAAAAATGAGTATTTCCACGGGATGAAGGCTTCTTAGTTAGGTTTAGTTTGAGAATGAGTAGTTAGATAGTCATTAGATAATAAAATGATACGCAGCTTTAAGCAAACTGTACTTGACCTACTTGATGATAAGATCGATTAAAATAAACTAAACTCTCATCCGCTCCGCCTTGTGATTCGCTTTGTTTGATGGCGACTACTCGGCACATAAAAACACTATGAGTGCCAACTTCTTGAATATCCTCAATTTCACAATCAAAACTAACCAGCGCATCTTCCAAGATAGGTGCACCCGTAGTCAACTTAGTCCAAGAGCCCTGTGCAAAGCGCGCATCTGAGCTTAATTTGGAGGCAAAGGCGTTGGATAAGGCTTCATGTTGCGCGCCTAATACATTGACGCTTAATGTTTTATTGTTGATAAAATGACCATGTGAGCGCGCCGACTGATTCATACAGACGAGCAAGGTTGGCGGACTGTCGGTAACGCTACACACCGCAGACGCGGTAAACCCATGAGTACCAGAGGGACCTTCTGTAGTGATCACATTGACCGCTGTCGTTAATAAAGACATGGCATTTCTAAAATTGGTGGCTTCAATCACGACTCAACTCCTAAATACTAAATTTGTAATTACCTAGATAACTGAGGTCACCTGTGCGCTTAAACAAGTTAAGGCGTGTTGATAAATATTAAGCCGTCAACTCTTTACGCACAATGTCTGCCCCTGCACTCAAAGCCTGTAACTTGCCTCGTGCCACTTGGCGAGATAAAGGTGCCATGCCGCAGTTGGTCGAAGGATAAAGCTTGTCTGCATCAACAAATTGCAGCGCTTTACGTAGCGTATTGGCTACTTCTTCAGGAGTCTCAATGGTATTGGTCGCGACATCAATAGCGCCGATCATTACTTTTTTACCGCGAATCAGCTCAATCAACTCCATCGGTACCTGCGAGTTTTGACACTCTAGCGAGACAATATCAATGCTTGACTGCTGCAATTTGGGAAACGCTTGCTCATATTGACGCCACTCGGAACCCAGTGTCTTTTTCCAATCGTTATTGGCTTTGATGCCATAGCCGTAGCAAATATGCACCGCCGTCTCACACTTTAGTCCTTCGATGGCACGCTCTAAGGTAGCAACGCCCCAGTCGTTGACGTCGTCAAAGAACACATTAAAGGCAGGCTCATCGAACTGGATAATATTCACACCAGCAGCTTCTAACTCGCGCGCTTCTTGATTCAAAATTTTGGCAAACTCCCAAGCCAATTCTTCACGGCTTTTATAATGATCATCATATAAGGTATCTATCATCGTCATTGGGCCAGGCAACGCCCATTTAATCGGCTGATCAGTTTGCGCCCGTAAGAATTTAGCATCGTCAACAAATACAGATTTTGGGCGGCTCACGCTACCTACGACTGACGGCACACTTGCCTCATAGCGATCACGAATTTTAACGGTTTTACGATTCTCGAAATCGACGCCATCCAGATGCTCAATAAAGGTGGTCACAAAATGCTGACGGGTCTGCTCGCCATCACTGACAATATCAATCCCTGCCTGCCTCTGTTCTTGTAATGAGACACGTAAAGCATCCTGTTTGGCCTCTAATAACTGATCTCCCTCTAACGCCCAAGGCGACCAGATTTTCTCAGGTTCAGCAAGCCAAGACGGTTTTGGCAAGCTGCCAGCGGTTGATGTCGGTAATAATAGTTTCATAATGGATGGTCTTTTATATTCAGTTAAATTTTTAGACTGGATGATTTAGTTATTAAGCAGCGTGTTTTTTAACTCTCTCATTAGTCACAGCAAAGCTTTTTGCCCATTCATTAAGAATGTGTTGATAAGGTTTAATAAACGCCTCTTCAGTAAATTTACCTTGTGTCACCGCCATCTGACTGCGCTCTTCGCGATCATACTCCACTTGAGTTAATGAATAATCTTGGTACTTCAAGCTTGGCTGATAGACCTCGCCTGCTCTGGAGTTGGCATTGTAAATCTCAGGCCGGTAATTTTTTGGAAGGTCTCCATCGTAGCAATCGCGCTGATCAGCTCAAGATCACTGTAATCGCTGAGCAAATCCCCTACAAAATAGAAGGCCAAAGGCGCAACACTATTTGTAGGCATAAAATAACGGACCGTTAAGCCCATTTTGAAAAAGTACTCATCGGTCAATGACCCTTTGTTCAAAGAACAGCCATCTTGTCTATATTCAACGCCTAATACAGGATGCTGATTGCCTGTGCGATGATAGGTTTTAGTGCTTGACACACTCAGACAGATGACTGGTTGTTTAGTAAAGTGAGCTTTATAAGCCTCTGAATACAATAAATGTTGAAACAGTTTGCCATGCAAATCACCAAAATCTTCAGGTGGCGCAGATGCTGGATTTTTGTCGAAATGATCCAACAGTACCACGCTGAAGTCATAATCACGTACATAGGACGAAAAGCTATTGCCGATCATACCGTAATACGCTTATTTTCTTGATGATCAATGATCGTTGTTTTTAGCGTTTCGATGACAGGGAATGTATGACCATTGCCTGCAACATCCAAGTCTGCAGAAATAATGTCCACTTCGATAGAATAACGATCTGCGGTCGGGTTGTCCCAATGCGCCAAAGCATTAAACCGATTATTGATCATGACTAATGTTTTACGCAGGTTTTCTTGGCGATGCTCGCCACGTGCCAAATTGGCAAAGTTGGTCGTCAGACGTGTGCTGTCTGCAGGCTGATAGTTTTCATCAAAACGAATGCTTGAGATGGAATATGTAAATGGTTTACTCATGATGTTCCCCTACTCTTATCTCATTAGCTGAGATACTACCGAATGTGTGTATGGGATAAATCATACCTAAAAGTAAACATGAATAAAAACGATACTATCTAAACATGAGATGAATTAAATTCATCTATTTTAATCCTTTTTTATGAGTGAGGCATAGTGCACACCTTCTTTCGTCATGATTACTTTTAATAGCTAAAAACTTATGTTGATTTATTATAAGTTTTTCAATTATCATATAAATCGTACTAAAGTTGAGAGAATCTATGATGCATCACTATGTGATTAGTTTAAAACAAGCGAAATTAAGGCGTGAACATGTGGTGTCAGAGTTCAAAAAGCATGCTGTTTCTTTTGATTTTTTTGACGCTATAGAACCCTTAATGAACCAAGATATCTTAGAGAAGTTTAATATTAGTAACGAAAAGATCGAGAACTTAAGTGTTAGTGAATTAGCGTGTCTATTAAGCCATCTATGTGTTTGGCAAAAATGTATTGACGATAACTTGGACTTCGTCGGTGTATTTGAAGATGATGTAGATCTGGGTAATGATGCCAAATTTTTATTGAACGACACATCATGGTTTACTGGCAAAGATATTATTAAGCTAGAAAAATTTCATAAAAAAGCAGTGTTATCTCTAAGAGGCGAAAGTATCGACACTACCAATCGAAAACTGCACGAATTGTTGGGAAAAAATCTTGGTGCAGCAGGATATATACTATCAAACTCAGGTTGTATCCATCTAATTGATTACATCAAAAACATGAAAAAAATTGAATGTATTGATGTTGTTTTATTTAATCAGACTAGGCATCCTAAACCTATCAAGGTATATCAGTTACAGCCTGCTGTTGTGATACAAGACAAACTTTTTAGTCAAGGAGAGGCAAAGTTTGCTAGTAGCATAGTGCGCGAAAAAAAAGATAATAAAGATAGCAGTAGCATCACGTTTGATAAAAAAATGAAAAGAGAATGTATTAGGATGGTGCGATCATTTAGGATGAGAGTGATAGAGTTTAAGTAGTGATAGAGTTTAAGTAATAACACCTTAGCAATTTTACGTAGGATTAATGATATCACCCATACAAGGGAGCTGTCTAAGTTTATATTTATTACTCAACTTTGACCCTATAAGCTTGAAAGTAGCAAACAGGTTTATTTAAAAAGAGGTTTTAAAATGGGAAGTGTCAAAGTGTAGAGATATAAATGTCAATTTCAAGTTCGCGACAACTACTGCTTTGCCGCCTCAATTTGAATGTTTAAATCTACCTTTTCAGTGATACCGAGCAGCGTGTATTTGCTCATATCCCACTTCCTCCGATCAATGGTCGTCGTAAAATCGCCACCGCAAACGGATGATTTGGCGATAAAACTAAAATAACAATTAAACTTAGTCGCCGTCAAAGTAACGGGATGGGTGATATCGCGAATGGTTAAATCCCCCTCAACCTTGGTCACATCACCCGTGTTATTATCAGCGAAATGCCATTTGGTAGACTTAAAATAAGCCAGCGGATACTTTTCCATATCGAAAAATTCATCGCTTTTAAGGACGATATCAAAGGCTTTGTTGCCCGTATTTAAAGTATTGATTGGAATGACTAAAGAGACATTGCCAGTTTTTGCCCGTTGATCATACTCCAGCTGTCCGGTCAAATTATAAAAACCACCCGTATTGGTCGAGGTATTAAAGTGATCGATAGCGAAACGTACATTACTATTGGTAGGTTCCAGCAAATAGGTAGCAGCATGAGTGCTAGAAACACTACCTACTATTAAAACTAGCGCGGCCAATAACTTACGGTAAGAGGCTATGGCTGTAGAAAATGAAAGCTGGCTCATGATAACACTCCTTTGTTCGTAATAACGATTTACTTTTACTACCCCGCTTTTAGCCTACACTC